>JAILIG010000106.1 GCA_024695445.1 Oscillospiraceae bacterium | reverse complement strand
TCATCACCGCAAGATAGATCAAATAATACTGCATTCCGGTTTCCTCCCTGTTTCAAGAAAGCGCCCCGCCTTGTTGCAGACGGGGCGCAGATTTCAGAGGTTTGCTCACTTCACATCAATCGACGCAGACCAGTATTCCTGGTTGTAGCGGTCGGTGAAGAGATAGGTGATCTTCAGGGCACCGTCCTCAAGCACGACATCGCTGAGCTTGAGGTCGCCGTTGACGGTGATCTGCTCGCCGAGCATATAGCTGTCCTGATAATCGCCCGCATAGCTGTAATAATCGCAGACGAAGTCGATCTTGTCGCCGTCATTGATCTCGGTCAGCTCCTTCGCAACGGTGTCGGTCTCATTGTTGCGGTAGTCGGTCTGTGCGCCGGCGATGAAGCCTTCCTTGTGATCCTGGTCGAACACCGTGATGAGACGCACGCGCTCGCCGTTCAGAAGCGCGGGAATGTAGCCGTTGATCGACCACAGCTCCTTGCCGTTCGCGTCCTTGCCGCCCTCAATCGTATCGGTGTGGTAGTAGGCGACCGGCTGACCGTTCAGCGCCAGCCATGTACGGCTCGTGTCGGCAATCAGCGTCTTGTCCTTGATGGTGTAGACATTGTCAATGCCCATGTCCACATAGCCCGTGCCGTCGTCGTAGAACAGGTTCTTGTCGAGCTGGTGGATCATCTTCCACTGATCTTCCGTCAGCTCCATCGAGTATTTCGAGCCCTCCTGCTTCCAGACCAGAGCATTCGGATCGAGATAGTTCAGCGCGAGATACTCGGCGGTGTCCTGCTGGGAGAGCGCAGTCTCCTGCATGAAGCCGGTGTTGGTTTCATCGAGTCCTGCGATGTTTCTGCCGCCGCCCAGGAAGCCCGAGAGCAGCGAGCCGATCACATCGGCCGAGCCGCCGGATGCGCCGCCGCCCGTAAAGCTGCCGAGCAGAGAGCCGAGCGGGCTGCCCGTCGAGCTGCCGCCTGCAGAGATCTGACCGGATGTTTCGAGGCTTGCAAACTGCTTGATGCACTTGGAATATGCGGAATCCATGTTGATCTGGTCATAGGTTCTGCACGCCGTATCGACATAGGATGTACGCTTGTACGGGAAGAAGATCGAGATGCCGTGCGCATTCGTCATGTTGGACGAGGTGCGGTTGTACTTGACTGCGCCCTTGATCGCGTCGGAGAGTGCCTTGCCCTCATCCGTGCTGAGCTTCAGTGCAAAGTCGCAGAGGTCGATCTGGTCGATCTTGGAGCTGGTCGCAAACTCACGCGCCTGATAACGGGCATCGGAGACCTTCTCGTACTCCTTGTTCGTCAGCAGCGTGCTGATGGCACCGGAGAACGCGTTGAGCTTTGCGGGAACGGTGTTTGCAAACTCCGCCAGATCGGTGACGGAGAGCGTGGTCTTCTGACCGGCGCAGCGTCTGTCGCAGGCCGCCACAAAGTCATCGACGATGTTCTTGCCGAGCTCCACGGTCGGCATCGAGGTATTGGAGCCGAGCTTGGTCATCCAGTCGGTGTAGTACCAGCCGATACCGGGCTCCGTCTCCTCGGAGGCAATCATATAGTCCGCGTAGTCATTGAGCATGAGCGCGGTCTCTGCCGTCGCCATGAGGCAGGCGTCAAAGCCGACGAAATCAAAGGTCACGCCGCCGTCCTTGAGTGCCTTGGAGATACCCGCGAGGCTCATCGAGCCCTTGGAGGATGCCTTTTCGTCATAGCCGTAGCCGCTGACCGATCCCCCGCCGTGATCCCAGAAGATCAGCTCGTTGCGGTTTGCCGGGAATTTGCTTGCACAGTAGCGGATGAACTCCGACAGGGTATTCGGATCGGTCATGACCTTATTGCCCATGTCGGCCTCCAGACGGGCGAGCTTGCCGTCCTTGATCTGGTAGATCTGGTTGACTCTGGTGTCGATGCCCTGAATCTTCCAGCCCTTGCAGCCACCGGTGTAGACGATGACATTGAGGTTGCTGCCGTAGGTTGCCTGTGCGATTTCCTGCATATCGGCGGACGCCATGCCGCTTTTCGATTCAAGGTCAGTGCCGCACATATAGATCATCATGGTGATATTGTCCTGTCCGCCGCCCTTGATGACCGTGCGCTTGCTTCTGGAGCCGGACGCAACGGAGGTGTCGGCAGCCTGAGAGGATGCAGCAGAAAAGGACTGGCTTCCGGACGAAGAGACATTCTCCGAGGCGGAATACGGCAGTTCTCCGCCGCCGCCCAGCATATCGGTGATGCCGCCGGTAAAGCCGCCGCCTCCTCCGCCGCCGAAAAGGGAGCTGAGCAGTCCGCCGCCGCCGCCCTTCAGGAGCAGAAAGCCGAGGATCAGGACGAGAATGCCGCCGCCTCCGCCGATTGCCGCACGCTTTCCGACATTTCCGCCGGAGCTGCCGGTTCTGCCGGCATAGCCGTTCTGTGAGCCGACCGGGCCGGTGCCGAGCCCGTCCCCGCGGCGATGCACACCGGCGCTCTGTCCGGTCACATTCTTTTCACGCCCTCTGGGCCTGTTCTGATTCGGATCCATAAATGATACAGCCTCCTTTATCTTGCAGATAGAATGCAGATGGAATCAATTCATCGCTATTCACAGGAATCCGTATACTATTTTACATGATTCCGCCGGATTTGTCAAGCATTCATGCAAAAAAACGCGCCCCGTTCAGCGCGGGACGCATTTTTGTATGATTCCGGATTATTCATCCTTCTTGTCGTCGTCGTCCTTCTTGCCGAAGAGACCACCGACAAAGCCGGAGATCTTCTCACCGATGGAGCCGAGCTTGCCGCCCGACAGCGCGGACTTGACGCCCTCCACGATCTTGGAGATCGTGTCATTGTCGGCAGCGTCGCCCACGAGGCCTCTGACCGTACCGGCGGGATCGGAAGTGAACTTTTCCTTCAGACCGTCATCGCCCTTGATCTTCTCGATGATTTTCTCAACCCAGCTTTTGATTTCAGAGATATCCATAATCCATGCTCCTTTTCGTATGATTATTCAGCTTCCGGCTCCAGCTTGACGATTTCGGAATCCACCGCATTCTTGCGGACGGACTCGATGCCGTTGAGGCAGCCGGGCAGAGCCTTGTAGCCCTCGCTTGCCGCGATGATTTCGCCGTTGGTTGCCTTCAGGCGGAAGCGGTACTCCCCTCTCTTGTCGAGGAAGACCTCGAACTTCGGATGCTTCTCCTTTGCGAAGCCCTCGACCGTCTGGTTTTCCACTGCTGCCACCGGTGCGTTCTTCTTCACGCTGGCAATGCCCTTGTCGCAGGCTGCTGCCGAGTTGTAAACCTCAGATCTGCAGATAATCTCGCCGTTGCCCGCCTTCAGAACGAAAGAAATACCGGACTTCGTGGTCTTGATGACGAATTTGCCCATTTGAATGCTCCTCCTTATTTCATGATTCACCGAAAGACCTCTGCGGTCATTCTACACATATTATAATCCAATCAACTCGAAAAGTCAATACAGAAATCACATTTTTTTCAAAATCCGTCAAAAAAAGTCCGCCGGCATCCGGACGGCAGGACCGCATTTTTGTGCAATGTACCGTCTGTCCGTTCTCCCGCTTCGACAGAAATTTCCGCGCTGCCGTGCTATAATGAATCCGGGTGATGCAAATGACGGTCTATCTCGATGTACTGCTGCTGACGAACTTCTGGGCGGACTACGCGCTGCTCCGGACGGCAGCCGTACTGACCGGTTCCCCGCTGCCGGCGCTGCGCGGGATGCTCGGTGCTTTCACCGGTGCGCTCTCCGCACTGACGCTGCTGTTGCCTCCGTTCCCCCTCCCCCTGACGGTGCTGCTGCGTGTCCTCTCCGCGTGGCTGATGTGCGGGGCAGCGTTCGGCATCCGGCATCCGCGCCGTCTGCTGACACAGACAGGCTGTCTGCTCGGAATCAGTCTGGCCTTCTGCGGTGCGGTATACCTTGCGGTGACGCTCCGGCATCCGGCGGGGCTCCTGCTGCAGAACGGTGCCGTCTATGCAGACCTCTCCCTGCTGACGCTGCTGCTTGCCGTCACGGCTGCAGCAGGCGTCACGACCGTTCTGGCACGGCGCAGACAGTCGGTTCCGTCCGGCAGCTACCGGCTGCATCTCCGCATCGGCGGGCTGGACTTTTCGCTTCCGGCTCTGGCAGACAGCGGCAATCTGCTCCGCGATGCCTTTACGGGAAAGCCCGTGATCGTCTGCGGTGCGGGCTTACTGGCAGGCTGGCTGGTCGGCTTTCCCGATCCGGATACGGCAGCGGCGTCCCGTCCGGGCTTCCGGCTGCTGCCCGTCAGGACCGTCAGCGGCACGGCACTGCTCCCGGCCTTTGTGCCGGAGCTGGCGGCGATTGTCCGGACAGACCGTCCCATGCAGGAGACACCGGTCGATGTGCTGATCGCCCTCTCAAAGCAGGACACGGCAGAGGCAGTCGTCCCCGCGTGCTGTGTCCGCTGATTTCAAACGCGAAAGGAGCGCTCCCGAAATGAATCTGTTACGGCAATGGCTCACGGTTCTGCGCAGCCGGATCTGCTGCGGCGCGGAATCCATGCACTACATCAACGGCACTGACCAGCTCCCGCCCCCGCTCTCGCGTGCCGAAGAGGCCGAAGCGTTTGCCGCACTGGCAGCCGGAGATCCGTCCGCCCGTGAAACGCTGATTGTCCGCAATCTGCGGCTCGTCGTCTACATCGCAAAGAAGTTTGAGACACCCGCCGTGCATCTTGACGACCTCATCTCGATCGGCACGATCGGGCTGATGAAGGCTGTCGGCACCTTCTCGCCCGAAAAGGGCATCAAGCTCGCAACATATGCGTCCCGCTGCATCGAGAACGAAATTCTCATGCACCTCAGAAAGGTCGCGCAGTACCGCGCCGAAATCTCCATAGACGAGCCGCTGAACACCGACTGGGACGGCAACGAGCTGCTGCTCTCCGACCTGCTCGGCACAGACGAGGATATCGTCAGCCGGGACATCGAGCAGGAATCTGAACGCCGGATTTTAAGAGAGGCCGTCAGCCGGCTGAACCCCCGCGAGCGGCAGATCATGGAGATGCGCTTCGGCCTGACGGACGGGCGCGAGCGCACGCAGAAGGAAGTCGCCGACGCAATCGGCATCTCGCAGTCCTACATCTCCCGGCTGGAGAAAAAAATCATCCGCCGGCTCCGCACGGAATTGCAGGATCTGATCTTTTCCTAGTAAATTCGCATAAAATTGCGATTCCCGCCTCTTGATTTTGCAGACAAATGCCCGAAGAATATTTTTTGTGCGCAGAGGCTTGACAATTCCGGCGAATTATGATATAATAATTCGTGCAGTGACGGTGCAGCAAGATCGGAAACGAGCCCCCGCACTGATTTTTTGTGCGAGTGTAGTTCAATGGTAGAATTCCAGCCTTCCAAGCTGGTTACGTGGGTTCGATTCCCATCACTCGCTTCCCGGACAGTCCGTCCGGTTTCTGCGCCTTTAACTCAGCTGGATAGAGTAACTGCCTTCTAAGCAGTAAGCCAAAGGTTCGAATCCTTTAAGGCGCGTCCGGTCATCACCGGAGCCTCACCGCTCCGTGAAGATAAATTGAATATGGTGGGTATAGCTTAGTTGGTTAAAGCGTCGGATTGTGGTCCCGAAGACCAAGGGTTCGAATCCCTTTACCCACCCTCGCGGGATTCCCCGCACAGGTTCAGCGTTCCGGCTCTGTCGGGGCGCTGCTTTCATCTTCTGACAAAATTGCCGATCCGGTCTGCTGTGAACCGGATCGGCTTTTTTCTGTTCAGCGCTTTGCTCTGCGCGGCTTCGGGGGCGGCAGCTCCTCCGCGATTGCCGGAATCAGCTCACACAGGAAGGCCGGTTTTTCGAGTTCCTCCACCGTCAGCATCGCCTTTGCGCCCTCATACGGGATTTCCCGCGGTGCATCGGGCATCAGCCGCTCTGCCGCCGGCGTCCGCTTGACCAGAAAACGGTCGTCGTAAATGCCGCCGAAGAGGATCCCCTGATAATAGAGCAGGAACTCCCCCATCATCGGCCGGTATGTAATGCCGTCCAGCCCGGAGAGCTGTTCCAGTACAAATTCAAGATATGCTTTGTCAGATGCCATCCGTCTGCTCCTTTCGCAGTGTTTCTTCCGTAATGCCCGATTCCGTAAAATGAACCGCACGGTCACAGCAGCGCAGTGCCGCAGGCCGGTGCGTGACGATCAATACGGTGCGGTCAGTCATCTGCCGGAGATGATGCAGAACCCGCTGCTCCGTCTCAGGATCCAGCGCTGAGGTCGCCTCATCGAGTACCAGCACGGGGCTGCCGGAAAAGACCGCCCGTGCGATTGCAATGCGCTGCATCTGTCCCTCTGACAGTCCTGCGCCGCGCTCTCCGAGCAGCGTGTCCGCGCCCTGTTCCAGTGCTTCGACAAATTCCAGCGCACAGGCCATCCGCAGCGCCGCACAGAGCCGTTCCTCATCCTGCGCGGCTTCGGGCTCCGCAAAGGCCACCACAGACCGGATGCTCCCGCTTATGAGCTGATTGCCCTGCGGGACATACGCAAACAGGCGGTGCCATGCAGCATCGGTCGGAATCTCCGCGCCGTTTTTCTCCAGCAGACAGCAACAGCCGGCATCCGGCCGGTAAATGCCCATCAGGAGCTTCAGCAGCGTCGATTTTCCGCAGCCGCTCTGCCCCGTCACGGCAACAAACTCGCCCTTCCTGACCGAAAAGGAGAAGTTGTCGAGCACGGCGGGCATCTGCAGCTTCGCGTCCCGATCGGCCTGCGGATAGGCAAAGCAGACGCCGCGCAGTTCCAGCGCCGCCATGTTTTCGTAGGCAGACCGGATTTCCGCCATCGGCAGTGTCTCCCGCTCGCAGTCCGGCGCATAGGCTTCGGCTTCGGTCAGGCGCTCTGCGCTGGCAATCATCGCGTAATAGCGCGGCAGATAGGCCGTCAGGTTGGCAAACGGCGACTGAATCTGCGCAATAAGGTGCGTCACTGCGGTCAGTGTGCCGTAAGTGACCGTGCGCTTCAGGATGCCGTATCCGCAGTAACAGATGCCGAGCAGATAAAGCCCCTGCATTCCCGTCAGGAAGCCGAAATTGCAGAGAATGGAAAACCGGTTTTTCTTCATGCGCGCCGACTGGTGCATTGCCATTTTCTCCGCGGCACCGCGTTCGGTCTGCGGCTCAGCCGCATAGGAACGCACCAGCATCTGTGCGCCGAGGCGTTCCTGCAAAAAGATCCGGAGGGAACCGTCCCGCTCCTGTACGCCCTTGTGCAGCGCCTTCATCCGGCGGCGGAAGAAAAAGGTCAGAATCAGCAGCACGGCGCCGGCCGGCAGCAGCACCGCAGCAAACCGCGGATCCAGTACGAACAGCATGACCGCCGCACTGACCAGCTTGACCGTCATGCCGGCAATCCCCGGCAGAATGTCCGTAAAATGGTTGGCGACAACCGCGCAGTCATTGGTCAGGCGGTTGAGCCATTCGCCGGAATGCACCGCACTGACCGACGCGTAATCGCGGGAGAGTACCTCGTGCAGCAGCCGTGCCTTCAGCACATTTTCCACGGAGGAACGAGTCAGCTCCTCCGTGTGCCGGATCGCCGTGTGCAGCAGAATCTGTACGGCAACGAGAAATACCGTCAGCAGCGCAGAAAGACGGAAACTCGCGGCATCGCCCGCGACAGCGGCATCCACGATGTTCCGCAGCAGCAGCGCATACAGAACGCCCGATCCGCCGAGGAGGCCCTGCATCACCGCCAGCAGCGCCAGATATCCTTTTTTGCGTCCGGTGACGCGCCAGAGCCACCGGACGGCATCCTGCCGCCTCATGTGGTTCCGCTCCTGCCAAACAGGCGCCGCAGCCCGCTTCCTGCGCGCCGAAGGATCGCCCGAAACGGCCGTACCGCACAGATCAGCCGTGCATAAAGCCGGCAGCGAAGCCCGCGGACGGAAACCGTTTTGCCGTCCCGTATGACCGCAGTCAGCACACCGATGATCTGCCCGTCGATAACGCCGGTCTCACACCGGATGCGGTTGTCCCCGCAGAGGACATAATCCTCTGCCCGCACGCGGACAATCCGGTGCAGCACATACTGTCCGGACGGACGCCGGTACAGCGGAACATCATATTTTTTCAGTCTGCCGGCCGCCGGTTCGATGACCACAAGATCCCGGTCCTGCCGGATCAGCGGCAGCATGGAGTCGCCGACATTCGTATAGATCAGCTTTCCGCTGCGGCGAAGCTCCTCCTCAAAGCCCGTTTTACTCATCAATCGCACCGATGCCGCGGAGCTGCGTGAGAATGTGCCGCACATCGCGCCGCGCAGTTTCTGCATCCACATCAAACTGTGAGCAGATCGCCCCGACGATTTCGTCCTCTGTCGTCTCCTGCTCCAGGCATCCGAGGATCACACCGGCCGTCGTGTTGCTGCGGACAAGGCCGGAGAATTTTGCGGCGCCGGTCGGGATCAGAAGTGTCTCACCGCCGTCGGTATGGGAGAGAAATCCGCTGCTGAGTTTCATACGATTCATCCTTTCATTGCACGGTAAGCGACCTGCGCCGCTTCCGGATCCATATTGCAGCCGAGCCGGTACAGCGGCGTAACAGCCGCCAGCCGGTCAATCAGCACCAGTGTTTTTTTCATGGCTTCGGCATCTGCCGGACGGTATACCTGCTGAAGCAGCATCGGATATGCCTCCTGCTTTGCAATCCGCACGATGCGGTTCTCCTGCGCACGCGTCAGAATGCAAAGTCCTCTGAGCGGGACCTCCAGATTACAGCCGAGCCCGTGCTTGCCGTTATAGGGCGTGCCGCAGGCGGTAAACCCGTCGGCGTCCATGCGCAGCAGCGGCTTGTCGTCATTGACCGTGACCGCACGGGCGCCGAGCATCTCGCGCCAGAGCCTTGTGTGCGTCGATTTTCCAGTGCCGGACTTCGCCGTAAACAGATACCCCAGCCCATCTGCCGCAATAACCGAGCCGTGAAAGAGCATGATGCCGTAATCCGGCATCTTCTCGGCAATTTTCCGGTAGACGGCAAGCTCTTCGAGATACGGAGCGGGATAATCGGTCACCGGCCGGCCTTCGCGGCGCTCCTCACGCGCAGATTTATCCCGTTCAAAGGCGATATCCGCCTCAGTCACTTCGACGGTGAAATCCGGCGTCTCCGCTGCGGCAAAGTCCCGGCAGTATGTATGCACCTCCGGATAGAGCGAGCGAATCTCAATCACCTTCCCCGCCATTTTATAGCGTCCGACTGTCATGCACATCCCCTCCCGTATCCTGTTTTCCTGCTGCTATCATACCACATTCCGGCGCATCTGTCAACCGGATACAGCAAAGCCGCAGCCCGGAGGCCGCGGCAGTTCCGTATCAATTTCAGCGGCTTCCGAGAAAGATCTCGATGCCGATGCCGATCAGAATCAGGCCGCCAAGCACGGCTGCACCGCCGGAAAATCTGGTTCCGAAGCGCCTCCCGATCCAGATGCCGGCCAGACAGATCACAAAAGTCACGGCCGCAATCAGCAGCGCACAGCAGACTGCCGCTGCAGCACCGTATTCCGAGATCGTAAACCCGACGGACAGCGCATCAATCGAGGTGGCAATGCCCTGCAGCAGCAAGGTCCCGATTCCGAGCGCGGCGTCCTCCTGCTTTTCCACGCCGCGGATACCGTCAAACAGCATTTTTCCGCCGATCAGCACCAGCAGAATCAGCGCAATCCACGGCACAAACGGTTCAAATGAACGGAAGAGATGCACAGCCGTGCGGACAACAGCCCAGCCGATCAGCGGCATGAGACATTGAAACAGCGCAAAGGTTCCTGCGATGATGAACCGACGCTTCCGGCTCATTTTCGTATCCTGAAGCCCGTTTGCAACCGACACGGAAAAGGCGTCCATCGCAAGTCCGGCGCCGAGCAGTATACTGTTGATGATAAAACCGATTGTTCCGTTCATACCGAATGAACCTCCATCTGTGGTTTCATGAATTATGATTATAGCACGGTTTCCGTTCCCTGTCAAGCCGTGCGCTGTTTTATCCTATGCCGGAGCCCGTCAGACAAAGAATCTCCGGCACAGCCTTTCACAGCCGTACCGGAGTTTTTCTGCTCAGATTGTCACAGCTTGGAATACCCGAAGCTGTTGATCAGTGCGTCCACCTTGACGCCGTTGCGGCACAGCGGGCACTCCGCTGCCGAGACGCTTTCATAGCGTGGCAGATCATCCGCGGTGAACAGCGAACAGATCTCCCGCTCGCCCACCTTGCTGATTGCAGAGAAAATCGCACCGATTGCGGCGAGCTCGCCGTTATAATACTTCAGGCAGTCCGCTGCACGGTCGATGCTCTGTCCGGTCGAGACAGAGCTGACCAGAACCAGTACCTTTTTCCCCCAGATCTTCTTCTGCACATTGTCGCGGAAAATCATCTGGTTGACTGCATTGAGCTCCGGCGTGATAAGGTTGATGTCATTGCCCTGATTGATGCCGCCCTGCGAGAGGTATTCCGCGAGGAACGCACCGAGAATTTCGGTCTCCTCCAGACAGATAATGGTATCGACATAAGTGCTGCCCAGATGCTTTCCGAGCTCCCATGCTGCTTCCTTGGCCATTTTCCAGCTGGTCTTGATTGAGGTCATATCTACATAGTAATTGACATGGGAGTGGTTTGTCGCATAGTGACCGGGCATAATGCCGATCGAAATTCTGCTGTTTCCCTTCGACTTGATAACCTGCAGTCTGTCTTCCATAAAATATAACCCTCCTTCCGGCAGTGTTCCGCCGGGTTATTTGGGTTATATTATACCACATTTTTGCGGGTTTTGCAAGCCCGAAGCGCAAAAAAAGAGAAAGCGGCAGCAATTTTTCACCGAACATCTTGATTTTTCCGGACGGATATGCTATAATATGGCTGCACGGACATCATCTGCCGTGTGAATTATTTGATATGACGGAGGTATTTGCAATGCTGTTCAAACTGATTGTTTCGGTCGTCCTCGGTGCACTGATCGGTTTTATCGCCGGCAAGCTGATGGAAACAAAGGATAACGGATTTATCGTGAATGCGATAATCGGTATCGCCGGCGGATTTATCGGCGGTTTGATCGGAAACCTGCTCGGGATCGGCAACGGCTGGATTATGAGCATCATCCTTTCGATTGTGGGTGCCTGCCTCTTAATCTTTGTACTGCGCAAGATTTTCAATCACTGACTCAAATCCCCATGCTAACTGTTCATACACGGAAGCGGACTGCTGCATCTCTGCGGCAGTCCGTTTCTGTTATCCGTCCGTTCCGCTACACAGTCATCGCATAGATGCGGATGCAGAACTGTGCGCCGTGCGGCTTCAGGTTGACCGCTTCGAGCAGACCGTTCTGCTTTTCAATGACCTGTCTGGCATAGGCCAGCCCGATGCCGAAGCCGGTCTTTGAGGAATGCGTCCCGCGGTAAAAGCGTTCAAACAGATGCGGCAGATCCTCCTCCGGAATGCCCTCGCCGTCATCCGTCACGGTAATGGTGACGGACAATGCATCCTGCCCGGCCGCAACGGTAATGTGCCCACCCTCCGGTGTGTGCTCGATGCTGTTTTTCAGCAAATTGGTCAGCGCTTCGGCACTGTGGTGGAAATCTCCGAGGAACCGCGGTGCCTCCCGAATCTCATGCACGATCGTCACGCCCTTCAGCTCCGCCGACACAGCGACCGCATCGGTCGCGCTGCGGATCAGCCCGGCACAGTCCACCGGTTCCGACGCGAAAACCGCGGCGCCCGCCTCAATCGCGGAAAGCTTCAGCAGCATCTCAATCTGATACTGCATCCGGGAAAGCAGTCCTTTTAATTCCTGTAAATAGGCTCTGCGCTGGGCGTCGGTCAGATCGGACTTGGAGAGCAGACGGAGCACCAGCGTCATCGAAGTCAGCGGCGTGCGGAGCTGATGCGAGATATTTTCGAGGGATTCGCGCAGATAGATGTGATCTCTGGACAGCGCCTCATGCTGCTCCAGCATCGTGCCGGCCAGCTTCCGGACGGCATTGGCCAGCACGGACAGCTCCCCCTCCTCATAGCCGGGAAAGGAGATCCGTTCCGTGTGCCGCAAAAGCTCCTCAATCTGCGCAGTCAGACGGTTCAGGCGGTTATAATGAATGTGTGCAAACACCAGACGCAGGACAAACAGCAGCAATCCGCAGACCGCAATCGGAATCGCGGCGGCCGGGCGGAGAAAAAAGCAGACGCCCGCACAGACCGTCATCAGCGCACAGCCGACCGCCAGCTCCAGCCGCAGCGCAGCATTCGCAAAAATCCTCATCCGTCCACCGCCTTATAGCCCATACCGCGGACGGTCAGAATCAGGTGCGGTGCCTGTGCATCCTGCTCAATCCGTTCTCTGAGACGCTTGATATACACGGTCAGCGTGTTATCCGAGACAAATTCCCCGGACGCGGACCAAAGCTCGTCAATCAGCCGTTCCCGCGTCAAAAGCTGGCCCTTGTTCGTCATAAAGATCAGCAGCAGGCGGTACTCCAGCGCAGAGAGAATCAGCTCCGCTCCGTCCTTGGAAACCGTTCCGCGCTCCGGATCCAGCCGGATACTGCCGAGCGTCAGCAGACTGCTCTTGCGGGAATGCTTGCGCATCGCATTTTTCATGCGGGCGATCAGCTCCCGCGGCCGGAAGGGCTTGCCGATGTAATCGTCCGCGCCGAGCTCCAGACCGGTCACCGTGCAGGCTTCATCCGCCGATGCCGTCAAAAACAGAACGGGAATATCCGATTCCTGCCGGATGGCCGCACAGATCGAAAAGCCGTTTCCGTCCTGCAGGGAAAGATCGAGCAGCAGACAGTCAAACTGTCCCGCCCGGAACGCTTTGAGCCCGTCCGTCTGCCCCAAAGCGTGGGTAACGGCATAGCCCTCGTCGCGCAGAAAGTCCGTTAAGTATCCGGCCAGCTCCGGATCGTCCTCAATCAACAGAATATGCTGCATGATACTGCTCCTTACCGATTTTACTGTGCCCGTACCGAGACCGTTTCGGCATAAATGCCGTTTTGCTTCCCGAACCGTGCGGAATCGTTTGTATTATAGCATAATCCGCCGTTATTTTCAAGCAGCGCTGCAAATATTCAACCGAACTGCAAAAAATGTACTCCATCTTTCAGCCGGCTGTCCGGACAACTTCCTGAAAGTGATGATAATTTTGCAGTATTTTATCATTTTTTGCATTGACCTGTCTGTTTTTTCCTGCTATACTGAATATGTGGGGAGAATCTGCACCAAGCAGATTGACTGCATACAAACATAAAGACAGAAAATGATAGGAGGAGCGATTATGACCACCATTCATAAACGGGGGATATCTCTGCTCACCGGCGCACTGCTTCTGATGCTGCCGGCCACGGCTGCACCGGCCATCCAGGCTTCGGCTGCCAGCCTGCTTTCCGCAGAATTTGAAACTTCAAACGACAGCTTCAGCGGCAGAGGCGAGGCTGTTGTCCAGTGGACATCCGATGAGGCATTCAACGAGAACTGCAGCCTTTATGTCAGCAAGCGCGGCGAGACCTGGCACGGTGCCATCCGTTCGGCCGGCAGCCTGCTCAGTGCCGGCAGCACATACAGCATCTCTGCTGCCGTCCTGCACAGAAGCGGCGAACCGGTTGAAATGAAGCTCTCTTTGCAGTACTCTGCCGGTTCCGGCGCGGAATATGACAAAATCGCGCTTCAGACGATCGAAAGCGACGAATGGACCGTCATGTCCAACACCGCCTACACCGTCCCGGCCGGTGCAACCGACATTTCCATCTATATGGAAACCACTTCGTCCAAAACGGACTTCTATCTGGATTCCGTGAAAATCAGCGGCGCACCTGCCGTCATCAAGAAGGGTGACGCAAACGGCGACCTCTCCGTCAACATCGCGGACGCTGTCTCGCTCGTCAAATTTCTGACCTGTGAGTCGGAGGAGATCGAAGCCGGTGCCGACATGAACGGCGACAATCAGATCAACGCGATCGACCTGGCACTGCTCAAATACAACCTGCTCAATCCCCCGACCTCGACCGTCAGCGGAGACTGGGACAACTATCAGGAAACTGCTTCCCCGCAGATGCTCCAGGTCTATCAGGACGGCGTTGCCCGCGTCGGAAACACCGCCCGCATCCGTGAGAAGATTGCCAAGGCGCAGAGCGGCGACACCGTGACGATCGGTTATCTCGGCGGCTCCATCACAGAAGGCGGCTCCGCCTCCTCGCCGTCCAAATACTATGTCACGCTGGCGTCGGAATACTTCAGCTCGACCTTCGGCAAGGGCGGCAATGTCAAATCTGTCAACGCCGGTCTGGCCGGAACCTCGTCCGTTGTCGGCAATATGCGTGTGGACAATGACATCTTCGCAAAGAACTGCGATATCATCTTCATCGAGTTCGCCGTCAACGATCAGGGCAGCACCCGCTTCCAGAAATCCTATGAGTCGCTCGTCAAGAAATGTCTGATGCAGGAGAATCAGCCGGCAGTCGCTCTGATTACGCTGTGCCAGAAGAGCGGCGACAGCAATCAGGACTGGATGCAGAAGATTGCCGAAAACTATGACCTCCCGCTCATCAGCGGCAAAAACGCCGTCATGAACGGCATCCGCGCCGGAACGCTCGACTGGAACCGCGACTACGGCAGCGGCGACGATATCCACCCTGGAGACGGCGGTCACAAGCTGATTTCGGAGATCATCGCCTATTACTACCGTCAGGCACTCAAGTCCGAGAACGCCGACGACAGCTATGAAATCCCGACAAAGGAGGTTTTCGGCGCAGACTATGCCACTGCAAAGCTCGTCGATTTCTCCCAGCTCCAGAACTTCAATGCCGGCTCCTGGACCAGAGGCAACGGCTCCTACACCAAGAACGGCGGCTCGCCGATGAAATTCTCGATCAACGGCAAGGGCATCCTGCTGCTGTTCCAGTCCAATTCCAACGGCATGGGCGCTGTCAATGTCACCGCCAACGGCAAGACCAACAAGGTCAGCGCAAATCTTCAGTGGACATGGGGCGGCAAGGACGGAGATGTCGGCTACTATCAGGATACCGCAGGACCGCTTGATATCGAAATCTCGGACGGCGGCAGCGGCAACTTTGTCCTCTACGGCATCGCTGTCATCGAGTAAGCTGCTGACAGATTCCGGTATTTTCTCTGGCGGCATCGCACAGATTGACAAACACCGTGAAATCTGTTATAATAAGGTCGGGTATCGCGCGGATGCCCGACCTTGTTTTTTACGCTGAAAGGAGACTTCCCCTGATGAAACATACCCTGATAAAAAAAATCACGGCTGCGCTCTGTGCGGCGATCACAGCGCTGACCGCGTCGGCAGTGCTGCCGGTTTCTGCTGCGAAGAGCAGCGGACCGATTGTCGCCGTACTCGGTGATTCGCTCGGAACCAAATACAATCTGGCCGAAGGCGACTACGGCTACTCTGACTATATCGCGGAATACCTCAAGGCCTCTGACTATCGCCTGCTTGCCAAGAACGGTGCCACAAGCGCCATGCTGCTGGAAAAGCTCCAGTCCGAAAGTGCGGATGCCCTCGCAGTCAAGGAAGCAGATGTGATTTTGGTGACCATCGGCTCCAACGATATGCTCAGTGCCCTGACCGAATTTCTCCGCAAAAACGCCAAGGAGGGCGAACGCTTCCGGGATTATTTCGTCCG
>JAILIG010000072.1 GCA_024695445.1 Oscillospiraceae bacterium | reverse complement strand
TCCGATTCGATGCGGACGCGGGCAGATACACGGTTTTCCCCGAACATCCGCGCCGTGCGCAGCTCATACTGCCGCAGCCTTCCGGCAATCGCACCGGTCAGCTCTGCGGTCTGCTCCGCCCATTTCTCCGAGAGCAGCTTGCGGAATGAAAAACCGCCGTGAAGCTTCACAAAGTCGTCCGGCACCTTGATGCACGCGGCGGACTGCCGCACGACGATGCGTTCGGACCGGTTGCCGTCTGCCTGTACGGCGGAGAGCTCCTTCTGCGGATAGGTGATCTCCAGCGACGGGAACCGCTTGCCGAGCTGCTGAACCTGTGCCGTGTTCTCCGAAATTTCCCGCAGGGAAGAGCAGCTTTTCTGCTCCCAGCCTTCGTCGGTCTGCTGCTCCTTGATTTCGTAGGTGCCGAGGACGGTCTCAAAGGTAAAGGCTTTCCCGTCTGCATCGAGGATGCGCTGCATCAGGGCGTTTGCCAGTTCGTCGGTTGTCTGCACGGGAATCCCTCCTTCCGCTTTGTCCCTATTATAGCATATTATTACGCAAAAAGCAAGCTGAGAGAAGGATTCTTTCCGGTACGGATTTTGTTCCGGAGCGCACAGTATGCAGGAACAAACCGCACCTCAATACGAGATGCGGTTTTTCTGTTCTTTTGCCTGATTCCGGTAAATTTGCAGGAACGCCGCCGCCGCAATGCAGGACAGCAAAGCCGCGAGTGCGCCGAACCGGATCCGCAGCAACACGAACTCCTTTTCATATTCCGCGGCAAGCTGCACCTCCGGATTGAGGGTGTGCAGTCCGAGCTTCTCAAGCGCCGATGAATCCGGCTCTGTCATGCAGATGCGCAGCTCGGATGCGTCATGCAGCTCTGCGATACTGACCGCCGTCACTGCCAAAGGCTGACTGTCCGGCAGCGCATCCGTGCGGACAATCCCGGCGGAAAACGGTTTGCCGTCCAGCGTACCGCGCACCTGTACGGATTCCTGTTCTGTATCGCCGCAGAACGCAGAAAACACTGCATCATTCGCCCAGATCAGACGCCCCTGCTCCGGGATACCGTAACAGTCGGACAGGTACGCCGCCGACAGCAGGGTTACGGTTACTGTGCGGGTATCCTGCATCAGAGCAGCCTGTTTCTGCCGGCTGTATCCCTTTACAGAATCAGTTTGCGCAAGCCGCAGCAGAAGCGTGTCAGAATCCTCCGGCAAAGTGCAGATGTATTCCGCCGGCGCCCGCAGAATGACTGCATATCCGGCGGCCGCGTGAATGCAGAATCCGATCAGAATGGCTGCTGATGCAAGAAGCAGAACCGCCGCCTTGACGCTGTCATACCGCCGCCACGCCCGCAGCAGCTTCACGGCTGCACCCGCTTTCTGCGCCGGAGCATCAGATATGCCGTCAGCAGCAGGATGCCGCAGCCGATGCCCGCCGTTATCCGGAGCCAGTATTTCGGGGACACCTGCTCCGGTTCGGTGCTCCGCTCGGAAAACGGCGATTTCAGCGTGACGGAAAAGTCCTGTGTCTCCGTGTGTTCCGCGCCGTTTTCGTCCGTATAGCGGAAAATGAGCTGTCCGGTGGTCCGGCCGTAGGGCGATTCCCCGTGCAGGGATGTGACCTGCACATTCAGCACACCCTCCGCCGATGTGCCGCCGCCGACATTCCCGAAAAATACGGTCTGCTCCGGCAGAAGTCCGTCGCACTGCAGCTCGGCGCGGACATTCTGTGCCGCGGAAACGCCCGGATTGATTGCCTGCAAATGCAGCTCCAGCCGGTCGGACACCACCGCCTCCTCCGGCAGGAGAACCTTCGGGAAGGACATCCTGACCGGCTGTATGACGACGGTGCGGACATTTCCGCTGCCGGAGCCCGTCATGCCGCTGCCGTATGCGTAATCAAACTGCAGCGGGAGGATATACGGGCCGCCGGGCGCATCGTGTGCCGGCCGGATGCGGAACACCGCTTCAAATTCCGCGTTGGCGGCAACCCGTTCGTAATACAGGGTATCGGCACTTTGCAGATCCATCGGCGCCGCGGCAGAGGCCGTCACGGTCAGGTTCAGCAGCGCCGTCCTGCGCGAGGTGTTTTTCAGCGTGATGTGCAGCTCGGCGGTCTCGCCGGCCTGCATTCCGCCGCCGGACACGCTCTGCACGAGAATTTTCGGCATCAGCACGGCGGGCTCCTCCGGCACGGTCTCCGCAGAGACCGGAATCCAAAGCAGACACGCGATTATCAGTGCGGCGGCAATCCTGAGTATTTTCATGAAGGCTGCACCTCCGTTTCGTACACATGATCGCAGAGGGTGCGGATGTCCTCTGCATTGTGGCTCGCAAGCAGGATCGTTCTGCCCTGCGATTTCAGTTCGAGCAGCAGGCTGCGCATTTCCGCGACCGCGCCTGCATCGAGCGCATTGAACGGCTCATCGAGAATCAGCACATCGGGCTGCTCCATGATCGCCTGTGCGATGCCGAGCCGCTGCCGCATTCCGAGCGAATATTTTGAAACCGGTTTGCGCCTTGCGTCATACAGTCCGACGCGCCGCAGCGTATCGAGAATCTCCGCCTTGCCGATGATACCGCGCAGCGCCGCCAGCGTCCGCAGATTGCGGTAGCCGGACATCGACGGCAGAAAGCCCGGTGTTTCAATAATCAGTCCGAGGTTCGGCGGGAAGTCGCAGTCTTTGCCGATGCGCTTTCCGCTGACCGTGATTTCGCCTTTTTCCGGCCGCAGAAAACCGCAGATGCACTTCATCAGCACCGTTTTGCCGCTGCCGTTGTTCCCGACCAGCCCAGCAATTTCGCCGTGCTGAACCGTCAGCGACACATCGCGCAGCACCGTCTGCTCTCCGAAGGATTTCCAGACATGGGACACTGAAATTTCCGTATTTTCGTTCATTTTCATCTCTCCGTTCCCGTGAAGCAGAATGCGTATTGTTTGGAGCGCCGGAACGCCAGCAGGAATAATACCGCAGATGCCGCTGCAAAAATGAGGCAGGATTCCCGCAGCCGCGGCAGATTGTCATAGCCGAAGCTGTGCATATAATAGGTCGCGTGATTGAGCGGCGAGAGCCAGCCGAACAGGATATTGGCCCGGCGCGACTGATACACCGACAGGTGAAACCACTCCGAGACGGTGTCCGGACTGAGAAACAGCCCGAAGCCGCTGAACGCGATGCCGAGCACCATGCCGAGCCGCGCCCGCAGCAGATTGCCGAGGAACATCAGCCCCGCAAGCGTCATCGAATAGCCGAGCATCAGCAGGAAAATCTGCAAGGTGCAGCGGTACGGGTATGTCAGCTCCAGCACCTTGACAAACGCCGGCACGGCGATTTTCTGCCCCAGCGGGGAATAGCTGAGAATCGCGGCGGTCTCGCTCCATTTGTTCGCCGGATAGCCGTACTGTGCGCAGAGAATGCAGCTTGAAAGCAGCAGAAATGCGGTGAAAATGACCGTTGCCAGCGCGAGATAGAGAATCTGGGCGGCCATCCAGCGGCGGCGCGTCGTGCGAATCAGCATCAGCGGGACTTCCGCGCCGAGATTCGGCATATCCGCGAATAATAACAGCAGACAGAGCGAGATCAGCAGAATGGACTTTGCATCGCCGAAGGTCCAGATGAACGGCTCGAAGATCTGCATGACCGTTCCGTGCGCCTGTGCGAACAGAACGGTTTTGTTTGTCAGCAGAAATACGGCGACAAATCCGAGCCCGAACGCGAGCCGGATCTGCGGCGATTTGCGCCACTGCCGGAACCGGAGCCCGGTCAGCAGAAGAATCTGCCGGACTGCGTCAGCCATGCGAAATCCTCCTCTCCAGAATGCAGGCGTACAGGAGCCCTGTCAGGACGGTCATGCCGCAGAGCATGATTCTGACGCCCTCGTGCCCGAACATCCACACCTTCTGCGGCGAAAGCCATTCAAACGGATCGAGATACTGGCAGCTTTTCCAGTACCGCTCATGCAGGATCACAAGGAAATAGCAGATGACAAATGCGCCGCCGTATGCGGAATACTTGCTCTCCGAGGCGGCTGCAAGCCATGCGGAAAGCCCCGCCCAGAACGCCGCACACCAGAAAATCAGCGCGAAATTCTCCGGCAGCGCCGTGTGCTTCAGCTGACAGAACAGATACGCGGCAAGCAGTTCACAGAGTCCGCCGGAAACCGCGCAGGCCGTGTATTTCCCGGCGATATACCGGAAAACCGATGTGCGGTGCAGCGCAAGTCCGGTGAAGCCGCTGCGCGATTCGTCAAGCCATGCACAGGAAAACGGGAAGGTGCAGACCAGCGGCACGCTCATGCGGTAGAGCTCGCTCTCAAAGCCGCCCTGCCGCAAAATCACGAGCTGCAAAACGACTGCGCACAGAAACGGCAGCGACAGCACGGCGCGCCGCATATCACTGAACAGACTGTTCACGCATTCACCTCCCGAAAAAAACTCTGCTACCATAATGATAGCAGAGTTTCTTGCATCAAGTATTCAGCGGCGTGTAAACAAAATGTAAAGTCGACAGCCGTTACGGGAATGTCAGTTGACCGAAACGCAGAGGTTGATTCCCGACCGCGGGGCTTTACTGAAAATGCAGCGTGACGGTTGTGCCTTTGCCGATTTCGCTTTCGATCTGCATTTCTGCGCCGTGAAGCTGCATGATCTGTTTCACGATCGACAGCCCCAGCCCGGCGCCGCCCTCGCTCCGGCTGCGCGACGGATCAACCGTATAAAACGGCTCGGTCAGGTTCCGGATTTCCTGCTGCGGGATGCCGCAGCCCTCGTCTTTGACGGTGATACGCCCGTTTTCTGCGCGGAGCGTGACCGTCTGTCCGGCTTCGCTTGCCTTCACCGCATTCTCGGTCAGATTGCAGAGCGCATCGTGCAGCAGGTCAGAATCGCCGGTAATTCTGCCGCCGCACGGCTCCGTTTGCAGCCGGATTTCCTTTTTCTCCGCAATCGGCCTGCATGACGCAGCAACCGCATCGAGCAGCTTTTCACAGTCGATCTCCGTCATTTGCAGGGATTCGGTTTTATCAAGCTGCATCAGCCGCATCATTTTTTTTGCCAGACGGTCAAGGCGGCGGCTTTCCGAATAAATAAACCAAAGCGCTTCTGCCTGTTCCTCCTCCGGGAGCTTTACCGTCCGGAGCGTCTGCGCATAGCCCGAAATCGCGGTCAGAGGCGTCTTCAGCTCATGCGAAAAATCCGCCATGAACATCGTTTTCCGCTGCTCGGATTCTGCGAGCGACGCGATTTTTTCCTGCACGGCATCCGCCATTTTATTGAAGTCCGCCGCCAGCAGCCCGACCTCGTCCGCACCGCCGACCGACGCCCGTTCGTCATATGCACCCGCCGCGATCTGCTTGGCACTGTCCGAGAGGGCGGCAAGCGGCTTCATCGTCCGGCGCACCAGCAGGTACAGCGCCGTCACCGCCGCCGCACAGACAGCGAGCAGCACGCCGAGCATTCCGAGCGCCAGCAGCCGCAGGCGGCGCATCACCTCTGCGAGATCCTGCACGAGGTACAGCTTAATGCCGAACGGCCGTTCCGATTTTGCAATCAGCAGCCTGTGCCCGTGCAGGTTCAGCGCGCCGGCTGACAGCGGCTTGCTGAGGTCCGGCTCGTGCCACTGTATCCCGTGCAGATCCTCCGGCGTCAGCGCCGTCTGGTTGTAAATCTCCGTATCCCCGCGCAGGCAGATCACATAGTCGCTGCCGTACTGCTTGAAGAAAAAGCGGTGCTCCGGATCACCCATGCTCCCGCCGTAAGCGTTCTGGCGGTCCGCCAGTTCCGACTGCAGCATCATCATCTGCCCGCAGACCGTCTGCTCCGCCTCGCCGATCAGTGCGCGGCGGCAGATCATCCAGATCACGGCATCGCTGACCGCCGCCGCGAGCAAAATCACAAGTGCCGCGGCTGCCGTGATTTTGGTGCGCAGCTTCACGGACGGTCCTCCAGCCGGTAGCCGATTTTCGGCACCGTGACAATCTGCGCCTGCAGACCGAGCTTTTTGCGGAGCTGCCCGATGTGTACATCGACCGTGCGCGTTTCGCCGAGGTAGTTGACGCCCCACACGAGCGAGAGCAGATCCTCGCGGGAAATCGCCGTGTTCTTATGCCTTGCGAGCACCACGAGCAGCTCAAATTCCATCGGCTTCAGCGGAATTTCCTGTTCGCCGCGCAGGACGCGGTGCTCGTCCAGACGTACGGTCAGCCCGCAGACTTGCAGCGTGTCTGCGGGCTTTGCCGTCCGGTTCATCACTTTTTCCATGCGCACAAGCAGCTCGAGCATCTCAAACGGCTTGACGATGTAATCCTCTGCGCCGCCCTGCAAGCCGGTGATCTTGGAATCGAGATCGTCCTTTGCCGTCAGGAAAATGACGGGGATGCCGTAGGGCCTGATATCCTGAAAGAGCGCAAAGCCGTCCTTTTTCGGCATCATGATGTCGAGGATCGCCAGATCGTAGCGGTGGTCGTCCGGCAGGGAGCGTGCCGCCGCTTCGCCGTCCGGAAAGACGACCGCCTCCATGCCCGCTGCCTTCAGATTCATCGCAATCAGGCGCGCAATCGCGGTGTCGTCCTCCGCAATCAGGATTCGTTTTGACATAGAATTCTCCTTTAGTAACCGAGTGCGGCATCAATCACCGAGCCGTCGATCGCATTGACTGCCATTTGCGTGTAATAGTGAGACTCCTGTGCGGAGCCGTCAACGACCTCCCGCATCGTGCCGCGGAAGCCCCAGACCGGCACGACCAGTCCGGTATCAAAGCTGTCCTTTTCGCTGATGCGGGAATAGCTGAGCGTCACGCGGTCAATGCTGATATCCGCACCGATATGCTCCGGATCGTTGCTTGCGCCGGTCATCGGGATCATCTTCTCGAAGGTGTCGCGGATGCGCGCAAACGGCTGCAGCGCCGCGTGCCCGACCACGGTGTCCGTCACATCAATCGGCGCGTTCCAGCTAAACCCGACGATACCGGCATCATTCACCATAAACTCGACGACTTCGCCGCCCCATTCCTGCTTGCGGTAACTGTCGCCTTCCCAGCCGTCTGCAAATTTTGAGCCGCTTGCCTGATCGAGCATCACGCCGTCGAAGCAGCGGTAATAGTGCAGCACATAGCAGGTCTGTTTATATTTGTTTCCGTCCTTTGTCCGGAGATCGAGATAGACCTGATATTTTCCGCCCTCGCTGAATGCAAAATCATCGAGCCCGACTTTGTGCAGAAAATCCTCTGCCTGCTTCTGCGCATCTTCCTGCGAAAGCTCCGCGCTGTCGCCGGGAATCGGTGTGAGCGTGAGCGCGCCTTCCGGATCAATTCCGCCGTCCAGCAGCGGGATATCCGAGCCGTTTTTCGTCTTTGCACTGCTGAGATGATGCACGCTGCCGAGCACCGTCATAAACTCCGTCCCGACCGGCGACGCCGAATAAACGAGACAGTTGCCGCGGTCCGGATTGTTCGAGACATAGAGCGCGGCGTGACTGTCGGCGGTGCGCATTTCGACAACCTCTGCGGTCGCCAGCTCGGACTGCCATTGCCAGTAGCTCAGATTCTGGCCGGACGCGAGCTTTTCTGCGACATTCTGCAGCCTGCCGTCCGTCGTGACAAGCGCCGGTTCAGAGGGCGCGGCTTCATACTGCGCCTGTAAACGGTCCAGATGGCGCTGATATTCCTGCATCATGACTTCGCGGTCCTTCGCATCCGCCTTGGTGGCCGGTTCACGGGCAGCCGCCTCGTTCAGCGCGGCACGGGTGTCTGCGATCTGCGGTTCCAGATCGGCTTTGGTCACCTGTGCCATGAGAATGCCGTCGTAAATTTCGGCATCCCCGAAAAAAGTCTGCCGGAACACAGCAATGTCCGCATCCGTGAAGGTATGCTGCCTGACGCGGAATACCGAAAGCTGTTCCGTCTGCGGAATATCCACATCGGCGTCCGCACGGACCGTGACACGGAGGCTGTCGTTCCTGATTTCTGCCGTGTAGTGATTGTATTGCCGGAAATCCGCGACCTCGGAGTTTTTTTCGCCGGTCTGCTGTGCCGCATCAATCAGCTTTTCCATGTCCTTGTGTACGATGATATCCGAATCGGGATTTTCCGCGCAGGCTGTCAGCAGCAGGAGCGCCGCCGACGCTGCAAGCGCTTTTCTGATTTTCATAGTCCGGACTCCTTTTCCTTAGTATAGCATATTCCGGCAGAATATGCAATCTGTATGTGACCATTCTATCAGAAGCTGAGGCATCAAGTATTCATCACGAGGTAAACAAAATGTAAATTCGGCCGGGAAACGGAAAGCGGTTTAGATACGGGGCTGCTTCCGGTCAGCGACCGGCTGCAAAGTGCATCAAGCGCCGGACAGGACAAAGCTGCCCGCCGGAACACGCCGGCAGGCAGCTTTTCTGGTGATTACAGTACGGTTCGCTGGGACTGCCGTTTCGCAGAGTCCCACTGCTGCGAATCAAACGGTTTGTCAAGCCATTTTTCCAGCATTTCTTCCCTTTCCGGCAGCGGTCTGCCCGAAAAGCGGGAACCGAGATCCCACATCAGATAACGCCAGATCACACAAAGGTCATCCTTTGTGCAGGACAGTACGAAAAAGCTGCGGTTGGTCACAGCGCCATTCCTCCTTGTCAGGTGCGCGGAACAGGATCCGGCTGATTCTTTCTTTCAGAATGCTTACTCTGTGCGAAGTGCGATCACAGGATCCTTCTTCGCGGCCAGTCGGGACGGGATAATGCCGGCGATCAGCGTCAGCAGAACGGAAATGCCGATCAGGATCAGCGCGTAGGTCGGACGCAGGAACGCGATGTCCGGCACGCCCGATGCCCGTTCGATAATCATGTTGATCGGAATGTCCAGCAGCATCGTGACCGCTACGCCGATGATGCCCGCCGCCAGTCCGACGATAAAGGTCTCTGCGTTGAACACGCGGCTGATATCCCGCTTGGATGCGCCGATCGAGCGGAGAATACCGATCTCCTTCGTGCGCTCCAGCACGGAGATATATGTGATAATGCCGATCATGATGGACGACACGATCAGCGAGATCGAGACAAAGCCGATCAGCACATAGGAGACCATGTTGATAATCTTCGTTACGGAGCTGAGCAGCAGCCCGATATAGTCCGTGTACTCGATCTTGCCGTCCTCCTCGCTCTGGCTGTCGTTATAGCGCTGCACGAAGTCCTCGAAGTTTTCCTTTGCCTCAAAGGACGGCGAATAAATCTGGATCGAGGAGGGGTTCTCCGGATCGCGCAGACCGAGCTTCTGCAGATTGCCGTCGTAGGTGTTGCTGGTCGAGCGTGAGAGCACCTGCTCCTTGAAAATCTTGAGCAGCGTTTCCTCGTCCATCGTGGACATGGCGCGCTTCAGGCTCTCGATGTCCTTGGCCGGGTTGAAGGACTGTGCCAGTGCGTTCAGCTCGTCGTCGCTCATCTTTGCGATGTTCTCGCGGACGGCATCCGCGGTGAGCTGCGACTGCACGATGCCTCTGTAAATTTCAAGCAGCTGTTCGTCCGTCACGGCATCGAGCAGCTTTGCGTCGGGCTGTACGCCGGCAGACTGCGCCAGTGCGCCGATGACTGCGGCTTTGCCCTGCTCGGTCGCGGCAAACTGCTTTGCCTCGGCGACTGTGATCTTTTCGAGCATACCGGGCGCAACGGCTGCGACCAGCTCCTCATCCTTCATCGCCGCCAGTGCCTCGCCGACATCCTTGCCGTCGAACGAGCTGCCGTAGAGCTTGCCGAACATCGCCTGAAGCTGCGCGAACTCCTGCTCGCTCATGCTGTCGATGTACGCATACACATCGTCCACGGTCACATTTTCGTGATCCTCAAACTCGTAGCCGGTGAACACATCAATTTCGGGCTTTGCCTGCTGCGCCTTGATGATCTCAGCCTTGGCGTTCTCCTCCATAAGGTATTCGACCAGCTCTCTGGTGTAGCAGATTGTGCCGGGCATCAGCGCGCCGGAGACAGAGCCGGCCTTTCTGCGGACGATGCCGCTGATCTG
>JAILIG010000048.1 GCA_024695445.1 Oscillospiraceae bacterium | reverse complement strand
AGGCTGCTTTGTAATCACAGTCTTGACCTTCAGCGTTGCTGCGTTGGAGTTTGCAGAAGCGCCGTTGGAGCCGGTGATGACGCAGCGGTACTTCTGGCCGTCGCGTGCTGCGGTAACGGGAATGCTCAGGGTTGCGGTGTTGTAGCCGGACTGTGTGGAATTCTTCCAGCCGGAGCCGTTGTCATACTGCCACTGGTATTTCAGGCCGGTGCCGGAGGCTGCCACGGTAAACTTCGCGGTCGCACCGACTGCTGCGGTGACATTTGCGGGCTGCGCGGTGATCGCCGGCTTGACCTTGAGAACAGCCGTCGAAGAGGTTGCAGTCGCGCCGTTTGCGGCGGTGACGATGCAGCGGTATTTCTGGCCGTCTCTTGCTGCTGTAACCGGAACGCTCAGGGTTGCGGTGGTGTTGCCGGTCAGACCGGAATTCACCCACTTGGAAGTGTTGGTGTTATAATACTGCCACTGGTATTTCAGGCCGGAGCCGGAAGCCGCGATCGTAAACTTCGCGGTTTCACCGACTGCCGCAGAGGTGTTCTTCGGCTGGGTGGTGATCGCCGGCTTGACTTTGAGGGTAGCTGCGTTGGAATATGCCTTTGCGCCGTAAGCGTCGGTGACGAGGCAGCGGTACTTCTGACCGTCACGCGCTGCTGTGACCTCAACGCTCAGCGTTGCAGTGGTGCTGCCGGTCATACCGGAGTTCACCCACTTCTTGGTGTTGGTATTATAGTACTGCCACTGGTAATAATAGCCCTCGCCGGCGGGATTGACGGTAAACTTTGCGGTCGAGCCGAGTGCCGCCGTAACAGTTGCGGGCTGCGTCGGATAAATTGTCACACGCCTTTCGACGGTGCCACCATACGCATCGATACCATAAATGCGGATCAGCACCGTTTCTGTACCGATTTCGGTATTGTCAAACAATTTGACCGTGTAATCGGTATCACGGACGAGCGTCTTGCTGCCGTGCTTGACGGTCAGGTATGCTGCCACATCAATCGGATTGCCGGTGTATGCAAAGGAGGTCTTGCTGAGCGTGACCATATCCGCGGTCAGCGTCTTGCAAGGTTCAATCGTGAATTCCTGCAGCGTGGTACCGCTGCTGTCTCTAATAGTACCATAGTCGGTAAACGCACCTTCAGGCTCGGTCACATGGCAGTCAATCAGTTCGATGCCGCCGTCGAAGTTGCAAACAGCATCGCCTTTGCAGCTCACTTGCATCCTGACATTTTTCAAAACAAGCTTAGCGTCGTATCTATAAGTGTAACCGTAAAAGCCTATTCCGGATGCAGTTGCTTCAACCTCAATGTTTTCAAAGGTCAGGGTGCTATAATTCACATCTATGATACTTTGATTTGTTGCATTCATAGTCAGCTTGCCGTCGCCGAAGATTGTCGTATCAGCATAAATACTGCACACAGAATAATAACCTGTAACAGTCAGAACGGAATCCGAAAGGACATTGATCCGGAGACCGGGGATTTCGCTTTTAATCACTCTGGCGGGGCCACAGGAATAGTCACCATTTACGGTCAGCATATTATCGGATGGAATATAGGCAAATACACCGTTTCCGAGAATATCGTTCTGATTCGCCTCCGTAACCTGTGTGCCGGCAATCCAGAGTTGATATTTCTTGAGTGCCGTAACGGTTACATTCATGGAGTTATTTCCGTTCGAGTCAACAACAGCGCCGTTCTGAACGGTTCCGCCTGCAGTGATGCTGCATTCATTGAGCGTAATGCCGTTCGCAAAGCCGTTGATTGCATCGCCGCCTGTGCCGGCTTCGGCGGTGGACTGCGCGTTCACAGTAACGCAGCTGATGCTCAGCCGATTGCCGCTTCCGCAGCCGCGGATGCCGCACCAGCCTGTCGCAGACAGCTCAGCAGACAGGTTATTTGTAGATGGTTTGATATTGATGGTACCGCCATCCGCAAAGAGAGCAACGCCCTGCGGCGCTTCAAGTGTCAGCTTTGTGCTGCTATCTATATAAAGAGACAGTGATGCTTCCGTTGAGATGACATTGCCGGTTTCGCTCCGGAGCGTGACATCGCCTTCTGTATGAATATAAAAATCAGTCTCGTTGTAAAGGCAGATCAAATCTCCCTGCGAGGTATAACTGCTTTTTACAGTCAGACTATGGGAACCGGGGCTGTAAGAGAAAAGACCGTTGCCGAGAATATCATCGCAGTTGAAGCTGGTCGCCTGCACATTGTCCACGCAGACCGGGTATAATTCCTCTCTCTCTGTCCGGACGGGATTTGCCGGCTGTCCTTCGGAATCCACGACTCTTCCGTCCTGCACGGATGCATTCTCCGGCGTTTCGAGCCTGCATCTGCGGAATGTGATGCCGGATGTGAAGCCGCCGACTGCGATGCCGTTGTCGTCGGCTGCACTGACATCCAGAACCGCAGCGTCAAGGTCGAGTCCGGCATGGCTGCCCTCAATGCCGTAAGCTGCTCCGTTGGCAATGATGGTCGGAGAACCGGTTTGTGTCGCCGGATTAATAGAGAGCGTGGTGTAAGAAACATAAATTGCGCTTGACTGCTCGCTTATGAGGTTCAGTGTACCGTTGCCTCTGAGAGATATGAGTTCATCGTACACATAAAGCGCATTTTTGTTTGGCGCAGTCGCGGTGAGCTTCGTGCCGTCTTCATACTGAATCGTAGAACCGAGCTCACCGGTGTCGATCACACTGGAAACAAGCGAGCTGTATTCGCCGTCTACATGGAGCACATATGTATTCGGATTATACCGGAATACGCCGTTTCCGAGAATGTCGCCCGCATTCGCTGCCGTAACCTGCACACCGTCGATCCATGTATCCAGCGTCCAGCAGTTGGAATCAACCGGAACGATCAGGCAGTAACTGCAGGCACCGGCGTTTGCGGTGTGGATGTTGTAAATGCAGGAATGATCCGAACTCACTGCATAGGAATCGGCTGCCTGGGCGTAGTTGAACGAAATGCCGCCGTATAATTCGGTGACAGCACCGTGACTGCCCGCCGAAACGGTGACCTGGCAGTGAGAAAACAGGAGCGATTCCCCGTCAATAACGCCCTGCAGTGAGTCGCCGGTGATGCCGAAGTCGGCGGAGTTGATGTTTGCCGTAATTTCGGAAATGGTCAGCTTTGCACTGTTCCTCAGCCAGATGCCCATTTTCCGCTCCGAAATCAGATGCATCTGACCCTGACCGGTAATCGTCGTATCGCCCGACAGGACGAACCCGTTATCTGCCGTGGAGATCAGCTCGCAGTCTTTCTCAACGACGACTGTCAGTCCCGGCACATCACTTTCGAGAACCGCATTCTCGGTTGTCAGGTCGCCTGCGATGAGCAGTGTATTGCTCGCAGGGATGTAGCGGAAGTTGCCGTCTCCGAAAATGTCATCCATGTTGCCTGCAAAAACATCCGTGCCGGCAAGCGCCAGCGTCTCCCGCTGAATGCTCAGCTCGCTGACTGGCCCGCCGGCGGCATTTCTGCTGGCTCCGTCAGTCAGCACACAGTCTGTCGGCGAAACGATATGGCAGCCGTTCAGCGTGATGCTGTCGAAATAATAAAACGCAAACCAACTGTTGTGTGCCTTTATATTAACATCCGATTTGGTGATTGTGAGTTTTCCGGTTTTGCTTCCAGAAAACGCATCGTAGTTAGTCTCGACGGACAGCGAGATATTCCGGATTTCCACTGGACTCCAGGTGAAGATTGCAATAGAATTATTACTGGCTGTGTTCTTTACAGTCAGCGAGCGGGGTCCCTGAATTGTCGCGGAATCGGTGAAACGGATCGCCGGATAATCTGCTTGCTGAATCAGCGTGGAATTCGCTGACACCTCAACGGTCAGGTCTTTAATCTGAGAAAGGATGATTGGAGAAGCGTCATTGTTGGTTTTGTTTCCGTGAACATACAGCTTTTTGGCGTCCGCGTCGTAGGAGAAGACGCCGTCCCCTAAGATGTCGGACTTGTTGTCGTCTGTGACATTGGTGCCGCAAATAGTGAGGTTGTAGCTCGCCGCCTCAGCCTTTACAGCTCCGAGCTTCGGCAGCACGATGGCTGCCATGGCAAGCACAACACTGCCGCGCAGCAGCCTGCCGAGGAATGATCGCGTTTTGGTTTTCTGCATTTTTCCTATTTCCTTTCTGTCATGAAAGTGTGTTTTGCCGGATGTTCCAGCGCGGTCTGGGTATGTCTGTTTGTTCTGCGGGCGGCATCCTCCTCTCTCTTTTCCGGTCAGTGATAGTCAGACTGTCATTTTTGAATTGATTTTACTGAGAAAAACTATGTTCATTATATCACGGGACAGGTGGTAAGTCAATAGTATTTCTTGCTCCGGAACTGTGCAAAAAACCCGTCCGGCGTGCGCAGCGGCACGGGACGGGTTTCGGTTTCACAGGCTCCGGCGTGCCGTTTGCAGCGGCCGGGCGTTTATTTCCGTTTTGCGCAGTAGTAGTAGACCTCGCCGTACACAACCGGTATCAAAGCCGCGGCCGCAAAAATCACGAGCGTCAGCGTGAAATGTCCGAGCACCGTGGTAATCAGGGCGAGCAGGCCGCCTGCCGTCAGCAGCAGACCGCCGAGCCGGTGTGTCCGGAACCAGGTGTCCTCATCCTTGAGCGTGTGCGGCGTGCGGATTCCGACAAACCAGTTCTTGCGGACCTTCGGGAGATAATTCCCGAAAATGATGCAAAACACCGAAAAGAACAGGCAGACGAGAAAGCGGACATCCTTCAGCTTTCCGAGCGCGTACAGGAGCATGACGCCGTAGCTCAGGTACAGGATCGCCGGCATCAGGATCCGCAGGACGGCAGCCAGCTTGCCGCCCGCCAGCTTCTGCTCCTGCTTTTCGGCAAAGAGGCAGCACAGGAACATCAGCGCGGCAAAAATAAGCGGGATTCCGAACACCGCAAAGGCTTTCGGCATCGTATCGGCCGGCTCCCAGGACAGATTCCAGCGCGAGACGATCCGGTCGGGCAGCCGGCTGTAAACCGCGGCCCCCGGAATCATTGCGCAGAGGCAGAGCACCACTGCGATCAGGTCAGATTTCTTCAGATTCTTCATCTTCCGGCACCTCCTCTTGGCTGTCAGGGGTAAACTGTGAAATCCACAGCAGAATCTCCTCAAACACCGAGGTGTTGAGCGAGTAATAGATAAAGTTTTTTTCCTTGGTTTCATAGATCAGGTCAGCTTTTTTCAGCTGCTTCAGGTGATAGGAGACGGTTGCACCCGTCATATCGAACCGCGATGCGATATCGCCCGCCGAAAGCCTGCCCTTTCGCAGCATGGTCAGGATTTCGCGCCGCACGGGATCCGACAGCGCCTTAAATGTTTCCGGGAATCCCATTTTCCGCTCCTTTCTTCCGCATTTTGTCTGTACAGAGACAGTATATCACAATTGCCGCCTGTTTGTCAACGGAAGCGCCGCAAGAATCTGCACCGCGGAAAGCAACGCCGTGACAGCGGCCGCCGCCGCGTAACCGGACGGCTGAGCAGCGCCGGTATAAAGCGGGAGACTGTCGCAGAGATGAACCGGCAGATAGCTGTTCGCCTTGTCATACATCCCGATCAGCGTCATGGCGATGTATACGCTGCCGGTGCCGAGTATGACCTGCGCCGCAGAGGCCGCAAAGGACGAAAAGAACACGGTGCAGGCAATCATCAGTACGCCGAACAGCCACCGGCAAAAGGCTGCAAACAGGATTTCGCGCACGGCGGAATTGTCCCAGTACCACCCGCTGTAAAACCATGTGACGAGAAAGCTGAGCCAGAAGCCGGCGCTCCAGGCGGCGAGCATGACCGTACACTTTGCGAGCACGGCCGCACTGCGCGAAAGCCCCTTGGTCAGCAGGGGAATCAGCGTTCCCTTCGTGTATTCCGCGGTATAGATGCCGCTCACCGAAATCAGGAACACGATCATGGCCGTCGGCATATTCTTGGCAAACTGCGTCCACGCATCGAGCGCCGTCACGGTGATTTCCCCGACGGTCATGCCGGGAATCTCCGCGCTTTGCAGCAGCTTTGGCATCAGCAGGGCGGTCAGCGGATTCAGAATGCCGAACGCAAGGAACACGAGCAGCAGAATCATGAGCTTTCTGGTGCGGATCATCTCGCGGATTTCCTTTTTCAGGAATGCAGCAAAGCCTTTCATTTCCCGATCACCTCCAGAAACAGGTCTTCGAGGTCTGCCTCATGCCGTTCGAGCCGCAGAACCGGAATCTCCTGTGCTGCGAGGAACGCCATCAGGTCGGCGCAGTCCCGGTCGGAAGCCTTCGGAAACACGAGCCTGCCGTCTGATATTTCGCTTTGCGGAAAGGCAGCCCTGACGCGGTCGAGGTCAGCGGGGCGGGGGAGTGTCAGCTCCAGCGCCGGATCCCGTTTCATGGCACGGATTTCTTCGATGCTGCCGGAAAAGGCGGTTTTACCGCCTTCGAGAAAGGCCACGCGGCTGCAAATGCGCTCCACATCGGACAGGATATGCGTTGAAAAGACCACCGAGGTCTGCTCCTTTGCCGCCCGGATGATGTCGAGGATGTCCTTTCGCCCGACGGGATCGAGTGCAGAGGTCGGCTCGTCGCAGATCAGCAGCTTCGGTCTGTTGATGAGTGCCTGTGCGATGCCGAGGCGCTGCTTCATGCCGCGGGAGTAGCCCTTGATGCGGTGTGTTTCTCCGTTGAGCCCGACCAGCCGCAGCAGCTCCTCGCATCTGGCGTTCAGCGCCTGCCGGCCGATGCCGGTGATCTCGCCGCAGAGCATGAGGTATTCCCGCGCATTCATATAGCCGTAGAATTCGGGTACATCCGGCAGAAAGCCAATGTTCCCGCTTTTGGGCGTACATCCGTACCGGACGCGCTCTCCGCAGACAGTAATCTCTCCGCCGTCAATTTGCAGCAATCCGAGCACGGCGCGCATGGTCGTGGTCTTGCCGGCGCCGTTGCGCCCGATGAATCCGAAGACGCAGTTTTCCGGCACGGAAAAGCTCACGCCGTCCAGCACCTGCTTGCTCCCGAAGTGCTTTCTGACCTCTATGACTTCCAGAACATTCATCTTTTGTCACGCCTCTTCCCTGCCGAATGCAAAATACAGGATCGGGCCGATAAAGTTCATGCCGATCAGCACGATGACAAGCCACAGAGTCCGGCTGCCGCGGCGGTAGCTGTCATGCTTCAGGATATGGTAAATCGTGTATCCGAGCAGGATAAACTGCACGATCACCAGCGGGATCAGCAGCGGCAGATATTCTTTGATTTCAGTCCACATAAGAAACCCTCCTCAAACATTTACGATGCAGAGCCGGCAGCTGTTTAGAGAATTTTCTATTTTGAAGATTCTCTAAATAGATTGTAGCACAAGTCTGCCCGTTTGTCAAGAACTATTTAGAGAAATTTCTAAATTCGTCGGAATGTACAAAAGCTTCCGGGCTGAAGTGCAGCGGAAAAAAAGGAAACCGTCCTCTGTTCGGAGAACGGTTCTGCCCTTTATTCGGAGAGTTTTTCCTTTGTGATGTTCTTCACCCATTTGTATTTCATATAGTGTCTGTAAACTGCCGGAATCTTGACAAACTCATCGAGCGTCAGGATGAACGCGACGGCCAGCACAGGGAGCTTCAGCACGAACGCGCCGATCATTCCCATCGGTACGACCACGCACCACAGCGTGATGACATCGCACCACATTCCGAATGCAGTGTCTCCGCCCGAAGGGAAAATGCCGGAGATCACCGTCGAATTGAGCGAGTTGCCGATGATGTAGTACGCCGCCATGAACATCATGTATTTCAAATAATACTGTGCCTGCGGTGCCAGATGAATGAAATGCAGCACGAGCGGCGTCAGGGCAAGAATGACCGCACCGGAGCCCGCACCGATCCAGAGCGAAAAGCGCACAAAGCTGCCGCCGGCTTTTTTGGCTCTGTCGAGCTCATTCCGGCCGAGCATTCCGCCGAGAACGATGCCCACGCCCGACGCGATGCCCCAGCAAAGGCTTGCGATGATGCTGCGGACGATGCCGGCAATCGAATTGGCCGCCACGGCATCGGAGCCGAGATGCCCCATGATGACGGAATACATCGTCACGCCGCCGCCCCAGCCCATCTGGTTGACGAACAGCGGGACGGTGTATTTCCAGTAATCGCGGTGCAGCGCCTTGTGCTCCGAACGGAGCATCAGCCCGATGCGGAGCGGGGGACAGCGCTTCCGGGCGACAGCAGCTATGACCAGAACCGTTTCCAGCACCTTTGCCAGAACCGTTGCAAGCGCCGCCCCTTCGATGCCCATTTGCGGGAGCCCGCAGAGGCCGAAGATCAGCAGGGCATTGAGCAGAATGTTGAGCACGACTGACAGCGAGCCGATCACGGAGCTGAGCCTTGCCCGGTCACAGATCTTCATCATCCCGAAGTACGCCTGCGTGAAGCCGGTCAGCAGATAGGAAAGGGACACGGTCCGCAGATATCTGGCACCTGCTTCAATCAGCACACCGTCTGAGGTGAATACCGTCATAATCTGTTTCGGAATCAGCACCGTGCCGAGCGTGAACAGCAGCCCGACCAGCAGCGAATACCGCATGGTAATTGCAAGAACTTCCTCTGCCGCGGCCCTGTCGCCCTTGCCCCAGTACTGTGCCGCAAGAACCGTCAGCCCGAAGACGAATGCGCCGTAGAACAGGCTGAACACAAAGGCGATCTGTCCGGCGAGCGACGATGCCGAAAGCGAATCCTGATCGAGAAAACCGAGCATGAACGCATCACTCGCCGTCACGAGCGATGCCATCAGGTACTGAAACGCAATCGGGGCAACGACGCCGGACAGCTTTTTGTATATCGTTTTATCGTAAGCCATATCTCTCCTGCTTTCCGTTCCGTCAACTTGAATCAGGTTCATTATAACATATCCTGTTCCGGCCGTCAACCGTCTCCGGCACATTGCCGCGGGACGGCGCTGTCCGCTTGTTTTTTTGCGGTGGTTGTGATATACTGATATCAGACCGGCGCAGGACATTGTCTCCGGCAAAGCAGGAAAAGGAAAGCGCCGTATGAATCCCGGAACGGAAGGTGAGAAAAACGAAGGTTTTTGATTTTGATAATACGCTGTATCGCGGGGAAAGCGCAGTCGATTTTGCACTGTTTCTGATCCGCAGCAACCGGAAGGTCATTCTCTGGCTGCCGAAGCTGTTCTGGAATCTTTTGAAATACAAGCTGTGCCTTGTCCGCAGGGAACAGATGGAAGCCTCGATCAACAGCTTTCTGCGCAGCTGCATTTCGGATCCGGAGGAGCTGCTGCGGCTGACCGGAAGGTTCTGGAAGACGCGCAGACACAGGCTCGATGCCGGCATCATCGGAAAAATCAGGCCGGAAGATGCGATCATCACTGCCAGTCCGGATTTTCTGCTGCGCCCGATTCAGCAGCAGCTCGGTACATCGCATCTGATCTGCTCAGAGGTGGATCTGGTGCGCCAAAAGGTCATTTACCTGAATTTCGGAGACCGGAAGGTCCGGCGGTATCGGGAGAAATACGGGGATGCGGAAGTGGACGCCTTTTATACGGATTCCTATAATGACCGTGCAATGATGGAGATTGCGAAAAAGGTGTACCTTGTAAAGAAGGGAACCGTCCGGCGTATCAAATAACGGCTGCGAAGATTCTTTGGTCCGGACGATACATCGGAAAAGCGGTCGTCACATTTTTTCGTGATTGTCACATTCCGTTATTGCATTCCGGAAACAGCTGTGCTATAATGAAGAAAAAAGCACGATACTGCATTGACCGCAGCGCAGGCATGAGCGGTCATTCACACACAGTCACTGTGCCGTCCGCATGCGGAAGAACGGTTTCCTCCAGATAGATGTCTGCACCGAACAGTGCAGAAACGGTGACCGTCGCTTCCTTTTCCGGCGTGACGAAAAACGCTTCTGAAATCAGCGCGGTCTCATCCGGCTGTACATAACCCATCAGACGGTTTTCCTTTGCGGTGCTGACAGTCTGTCTGCAGGCCTTGCCTTCCTGCTGAACAGAGATCCTGAAGTTTGTCAGGAAGCACTGCCGTTCCTCCGCGATGTTGGTATAATAGATGTTCACATTCAGAAACATTTCGCCCGTGAGATCCGTTTCGGTCTCATAGCCTGCCGCAGCAAATGTCGCCGGCGGCGGTTCCGGCAGGCGGATATCCGGAAAGGAAATATCGGGCATACTGATATCCGGAATGCTGATCACCGGACGGCGGGTACGCTGCGAATCCAGCATATTTTCACGATGCCGTGAGCGCGCATTCTGGATCTCATCTGACGCTTTCACAACGAAAAACACGGCGATACAGAACACGGCCAGAAATCCGGCAATCAGCAGCAGTGCGAACCGGTTGGGCTTCTGTTGACCGCGGCGCGTTCCGCGATCCGGACGCCGGACCGCCTTTTTCTGAGAAAACTGCGGCATTTCAATTGACCGCAGGTCATTCCGCGGCGCGGAAATGATCTGAGAGGTGCCGCATTCCGGACAGACTTTTCCCTTGCGCGGAATGGGCATTCCGCAGTGGATACAGTAACGAATTCCCATGATCTGAGACTCCTTTGATGATCTTTTTCTGCCTATTATTATACTACGCAAAGCCCGAAATTGCAAGGAGCACGGGAAATGTTTCTTTCCCGCAGAACGGAACGGCTTTTGATGACAGGCAATGCGTAAGACAGGAGGAAACACGATGAAAAAGAAGCTTTCTGCATTACTCGGCTGTATGCTGTTTCTGAACGCCGTCAGCATACCGGTTCCTGCGGCGGCGCAGACCTTGAGCAGCGACACGAAGCAGTACTACGACAGCTGGAAAGGGACCTATCTGCGAAAGAATCCGTATGTCAGAGATGAAACGCAGTATTATGTGTTCTACGGAGAACGGGAATATGCGGAAGCACATACCACGGTCGAGGTCACTGTTTCTGAAGCACATGGATACGGGATGCTGATTGCCGCACTGATGTCAGAATATGACAGCGGGGCAAAGGACATTTTTGACGGTATGTACCGCTATTATCTGGCGCATTTAAGCAGCATCGGACCGCATCTGATGGCGTGGCAGCAGAGCGACAACGGCTCCGCACTCATTGATTCCAACGGTGCAGATTCCGCAACGGACGGCGATCTGGACATTGCCTATGCGCTGGTGCTGGCGGATATGATCTGGGGCAGCAACGGTGAGATCAATTACCGGCAGGCGGCAGAGCTGGTGATCAATGACATCATGACCTATGATGTGAGCCATGAGGATCATATTCTGAGGCTCGGTGACTGGGCTCACGATGTCAGTAAAAACAACAAATACTACACCGCGACACGCGCATCGGATTTCATCATGCAGTATTTTCCGGTATTCTACGGCGTGACCGGCGATGAACGCTGGCTGCAGCTTTACGACAGCACCTACGGCATCATCAATCATTTCGTGGAGAAATATCAGACCGGTCTGCTGCCCGATTTCATCATCAAAGACAGCAGCGGCGAGTGGATTCCCGCGCCCACAAACTTCCTTGAAAACGAGAATGACGGTGTCTACGAGTACAATTCCTGCCGTGTTCCGTGGCGCATCAGCACGGATGCGCTCGTCGGGGAAAACGCGGACGCAAAACGGTATGCGGAGACTGTCAACGCTTTTTTCGTAAACGAAACAGGCGGCAATCCGGAAAAGATCATGGCCGGCTATACGCCGGACGGCAGGGCGGTCGCGGACTGGGACGATCTCTGCTTTACCGCGCCGCTGATGCTCTCCGCGGCAGCCGCCGGCGATACCAAGTGGCATGACACGGTGCGGAAAGCGGTTCTGGATACCGGCATCGACTCCTATTTCGGAAACACCATCGCCATGCTATGCTTGATTACCGATGACGGGTGCTGGCTCGCACCGGAAACCCCGGCCGAAAAGCCGTCCGGTGATGTGAACAATGACGGCACATTCAACATAAAGGATGCCGTTCTGCTCCGGGACTGGCTTCTGGCTGTTCCGGACACGCAGCTTGCGGACTGGAGAGCGGCAGATTTCCGCGGCGACGGCAGACTGGACGCCGCCGACCTCAGCCTGATGAAGCGGGCATTGCTTGCGCAGCCGGAGACTGACTATGTGGAACCGGAAGTGCGTTTGAATTACGGCGCGCCGTTCATAGTGAACGACGAAGGCCTGAAGCTCTATCGCGGCCCTGACGAAAGCTACGGATCAATCGCTTTCATTCCGGGCGGCACGCGCCTCAATGAAGTCGGCTTCCAAAAGGACGACAATTACTGGGTGTTTACACAGTACGAAGGGCAGTACGGCTGGATCCGGACCTATAAAGAGGACAATGTCACCCCGACGGTCGTATACATTATGATGGGCGGCAAACCTGTGATCTATCTGTATCCCGAGAAAGAGACCGATGTGCATGTGGAGCTTGAACTGACTGAATCTGAGCTTTACACGACCTACCCGAAATACAACGGCGGCTGGGATGTAACCGCATTTCCGGACGGTATGCTCCTGAACAAGGCGGACGGCTCCCGTCACAGATATCTGTTCTGGGATTCTGTGAACTGCCGCACCAGATTTGACTATTCCAGGGGATTCTGTGTGGCCGGCAGCGATACCGAACGCTTCCTGAAAGAAAAGCTGACCTATATGGGGCTGAACGAGTCGGAAATGAATGAGTTCATCATTTACTGGCTGCCGAAGCTGGAGCATAATGCGTATAATCTCATTGCCTTCCAGGGCGATGCCTACACGGATTCCGTAAAGATGACAATCACGCCTGAGCCGGACAGCGAATGCCGCATCTTCATGGCATATGTTCCGCTTGAGGCTCCCGTAGAGATCGAACCGCAGCAGCTGGAACCCTTTGAAAGAAAAGGGTTTGCGGTTGTGGAATGGGGCGGTGCGGAGATCCTGCCGTAAAGCCGGTTTGAATCTGTAATCCAAAAGCCCGTCTGACCGTATGATCAGACGGGCATTTTTTCTGATGCACGGATCAAGCGGACGGTCAGTCGGTTTATGAATATGAGACAGTCGGCATTTATCTGTATATCAAAAGTTGAAATACGGGTATTCTGCGGGAATACTCTTTCCGAATGCGGTTCATCCGATGTTTTTGATCGGGACCGGCTTTTCATCCGGAAACAGAGTTGTATACTCTCATTGTATGCTGTGCATCATGTTCGTCTGAATTCCCGCAAACAGCCACTCCGCATATTCCGCCGCCTGCTGTATGATTTCTTCTTTGTGCCGGAATTACATTTTTGTAATTTTCGGTACTAATACGCGAAAAGATGCTATAATGCATTTGTAAACAACCGGTGAGCATCCGGAAATTACAATCATACAATCATTTGAAAAGGAGTTACTACCATGAAAAGAAGAATTATTACTGTTACGATCCTCAGCACACTGCTTGCAGCATCTCTGACGGGCTGCGGCTCGAATGTGTCCGGCGGCACGAATCCTGCGGCAGGCGAGATCACCGTTTCGACGGCGGACACCAAGATCAGCACGGAAACTTCGCTCGATTCCGTCAGCACTTCGGCGGCACAGACGACGACCGAAGCTGCAGCCCGGACAGCAAGCACAACAGCCGCGGCTGAGACAAAAGCCTCGTCCGCGAAAACAACCGCTTCGACGACTGCCGCAACGGATGTTCTGAGCAAGGCGCAGATGAAAGATATCTCGAAAAAGCTCATTCAGGAATATGCCGCTCTTTATGACAGTATGATTGCAGGCATCGTTCAAATTGATGAAAACGATATGTATACTCCCGGTCCCGCATATCAGTATTACCGTGTGACAGATGCAAGGTTTCAGAGCACTGCCGATCTGAAGGAGGCATTAGCAAAGACGCTGAGCGGTTCGCAGTATAACACGACGGTCCACAATATGTTTGAAGGCGATCATCCGGTATATCTGGAGCAGGAAGGCAAACTGTATGCCCTTTCGGTCGGCAGAGGCAATGCATATTCTGATTCATGGCGCTGGGATGAACTGAAGTTCACAAAGGTGACTGCGGACAGCTTCACTGTTTCTGGAAAGTATGTCCACATCGGCGATACGATCATCTCAGAGTCCTTTGATATCGTGAATACCGAAAACGGTTTCCGTATCTGCGCTGTCTCCGATCCGAAGATTTCCTGAGATATCTTAGACTCCCGGCATCTGTGACGCTGCAAACGCTTGTGTATTGCAAACCGTCCGATAGCTTTGTATCTTTTTCTTTTCAATTCGGCACCTTGCTTGCGCTGATACCGATTATGTTCTATAACGGGGCGTGCGGAAATGTCCGGCAGAAAAGTCTGAACCGCTGGTTTTTCTATGTGTACTATCCCGCACACATGGTTGTCTTGATGGCAGTAAAG
>JAILIG010000037.1 GCA_024695445.1 Oscillospiraceae bacterium | reverse complement strand
CACAGTCATCGTCATGGTGATGATGCTTATGCTCATGCACGGACGGCTCCGCACCGGCCGGCCGCATGGCCCGCAGCGCATTCAGCACCGCCAGCATCAGGACGCCGACATCGCCGAACATCGCCAGCCACAGGCTGACCGCGCCGAACGCGCCCAGTAAGAGAATCAGCAGCTTGACGCCGATTGCAAACCAGATGTTCTCGTTCACGATGCGCATGGTCTTGCGCGCCGTCGCAACCGCTGTGCCGAGCTTTCCGATCCGGTCGTCCATCAGCACGATATCCGCCGCTTCCATTGCCGCGTCACTGCCCATCGCGCCCATTGCGATGCCGACATCTGCGCGCATCAGCACCGGCGCGTCGTTGATGCCGTCGCCGACAAAGGCCGTTCTGCATCCGGATGCGGACAGTGCCTCGACCGCTGCCACCTTGTCCGCAGGCAGCAGATGTGCCCGGACCTCGTCCGCGCCGACTGCCGCCGCCACGCGCTCCGCGACCTTCTGCACATCGCCGGTCAGCATCACCGTGCGGGAGATGCCGAGCGCCTTCAGGCTTTCGACGGCTTTCTTCGCATCTGCTTTGATTTTGTCATTGATGACGATATGTCCGAGATAGGTTTTCCCCTCGGCAATGTGGATGATCGTGCCGTCGTGGTGACAGTCCTGCCATGCCGCGCCGCAGCGCTCCATGAGCTTGCTGCTGCCGATGTCGTAGTCCTTCCCGTCGATGACCGCGTGCAGGCCCATGCCGGCGATCTCCTCGACTGCTGTCAGCCGGGACGGATCGAGGTGTCCGCTGTGCGCACGGATGATCGACTCGCCGACCGGATGCGTCGAGCGCTGCTCTGCCGCCGCCGCAATGTCAAGCAGCTCATCGGCGGTGCAGTCCTGCGGATGAATTGCCTCCACCGCGAAAACACCGTGCGTCAGCGTGCCGGTCTTGTCAAAGACCACCGTATCGACGGATGCAAGGCGTTCGAGGTCGTTGGCGCCCTTGACGAGAATGCCGCAGCGCGACGCCCCGCCGATGCCGCCGAAAAAGCTCAGCGGGACCGATACGACCAGTGCGCAGGGGCAGGAGACCATCAGAAAGACGCAGGCGCGGCGCAGCCAGTCTGTCCACGGCTGGCCGAAGCACAGCGGCGGCACCAGTGCGAGCAGCACGGCGCAGATGACGACAGCCGGCGTATACACACGCGAAAACCGCGTGATGAAGCGTTCTGCCTTCGATTTCTTTTCGGCGGCAGATTCCACCAGCTCGAGAATTTTGGAGACCGTGCCCTCGGCGTAGCTGCTGCTGACGCGCACGGTAAGCAGGCCGCTCTGGTTGATCGTGCCGCTGAACACGGAATCTCCCTCCGCGACGGCGGACGGGACGCTTTCGCCGGTCAGTGCGGCGGTCTGCACGGTCGATTTTCCGGACAGCACGACACCGTCCAGCGGGATGCGCTCACCCGGCCGCACGATGACCGTTTCCCCGACCGCGACCTCCTCCGGCGAAACCGTGAATTCGGTTCCGTCCCGCAGTACGGCGGCACGGTCCGGCCGTATGTCCATGAGCGCGGAAATCGAGCGGCGGCTCCGTCCGACGGCAATGTCCTCAAACAGCTCGCCGATCTGGAAAAAGATCATGACGAATGCCGCCTCCGGATATTCTCCGATTGCGAAGGCGCCGAGCGTGGCCAGCGTCATCAGCAGGGACTCGTCAAAGAGCTGTCCGTGCAGCAGATTTCTCACGGCATCGGCCAGCACGGGGTATCCGGCAATCAGATACGGCACGGCAAAGAGCGGCAGCCGCCAAAGCCCGCTGACCGGAATCAGCCACGCGGCAATCAGCAGTACCACGGCTGCAATGATGCGGAACAGGGCTGTTTTCTGTTCGGGCTCCAGCCCCTGATGCGGCGCACGGAGCGCCGGCTCCTCCGGAAGAAACTGAATCTCCGGCTCCAGCTCCTGTGCGCGCTGCTGCACGGCGGCGAATACGCGGTCAAAATCTGCGTCGGCCGCTTCCAGCACCAGCCGCATCTGCACGAACTGCACGGAGACCGATCTGACGCCCTCCAGCTCTGCCAGTCCGCGCTCGACCTTTGCGGCGCAGTTTGCACAGTCCAGATTTTCAATGCGGAAACGCTTTTTCACGGCTGCACCTCCCCGCCGGTGCTGTCCCGGCGCTCCAGCAGATGCTCAAAGCCCTGCAGAATGATCGAGCGCACATGGTCGTCTGCCAGGAAATAATAGACCGTCTTGCCCGCACGGCGGTTTGCGACGAGATTCGCGTCCTTGAGCACCTTGAGCTGATGCGAGATCGCCGACTGCGTCATTTGCAGCAGCTCCGCAATCGCACAGACGCACATTTCCGATTCAAACAGCGAGAACAGAATCTTGACGCGGGTGGAGTCCGCGAAGATGCGGTAGAGGTCGGCGAGGTCGGCCAGCAGCTCGTCGGTCGGCAGCTCCTGCCGCACCCGCTTCAGAATCGGATCATAGAGATCGTGCCGTCCGCAGCCGCATTCCGCGGCGTATGCGGCGCCGTTTTTTTCGCCTGAATTCATATCGGATTCCTCCTTTGAATTTATATGAACCATCGTTCATATGTCTATCTATTCATATGATACCACATTCATATGAATTTGTCAAGAGGTTTTTTTGCAATTTTCGCAGAATCAGATCGGAATGCCGCATTTTTCCGCTTGACATTATGCAAAATTCCATGTATAATAAGATTTGAATACGCTTCAACAGATTACAGATTTTCGGAGGATTTACACAAAATGACAATTTGTCCCAAATGCGGAAAGGAATACCGCATGACACCGGACATTTGCGAGGCGTGCGGCACACCGCTGACAGATCCGGATTTTCAGGATCCGTTTGCGGAGGCGGTCCGGGAGGAAGCGGCCCTGCGGGAAGCTGCCCGTCAGCGCCGTGAAGCCAGACTGGCGCCGAAGCTGCCGCCTGCCGAAACAGAGCTGTTCCCGGAGCGCGAGGCCGATGCCTTTGACGGCACGGAGGAGCCGGAGCCGGAAGCACCGGCAATGTCCCGCCGCACGGCTCTGCGTATTCTCGCGGTCGCATCTGCGTTTGCTGTTGCAGCAGGCGGCTGGTACGGCTGGAAGTATTTGCAGCGGAAGTGGTCCGCGGCAAAGACCGATCTGGTGTACTTTGACGGCTCCCAACCGTATTTTTACGACGGACAGACCGGCAAAACCCATCCGCTCGGCCAGCCGATCAAGCTGCTCGAAACGATGTCTGCAGGCTCTGATCAAAACAGCATCTGCAAGGACTTCTGTTCCCGCACGGTGCTCAGCCGTGACCGCAGCCGGATCTTTTATCCGCAGTATCATATGGATGCGGCGGACGGACAGGCCTATTACAATTACAAAACCTCTCAGGACGATTACGGCACCGATGATGTGCATTATGAGATGTATGACGGTCAGCCGGAATCCGCCGAGGCGGAAGACGGCAGCATTTCGAATATCCGGGAATTCATCACACCCTGCTGCCTCAATCTGACGAAAAAGGAGCCCGCGGAGCAGAAGCTCTGGCCGCTGACGAATTATTACAGCGAGACCTACGGCAGCAGCGGGGAATCGCAGGCAGTTCAGCCGTCCGTCAGCAGCTATTCGCTGCTGGACAGCCGCGGCGAATATGTCCTTCTGACAATGAAGCAGGGAGAGTTCGCAGTCTGGAAGGATCCCGCCGTCTTCGGCATGAGCAGCGCAATGGAGCCGTTTTCCGCGCAGATGGTGATTCCGACGGAGACGGACGGAGCATTCCTCTGCTTTACCGAACCGGAAAAGAATGCCGGTCAGGAAGAACCGGTCTTTCTCAACGATGATATCGGCCTTGACACGCTGTATGACCTGGACCTCGTGAATGTCCGTGACAGCAGCCGCACCCGGATCGCCTCCGCGGTCTTATACTTTGCTTACGGCGGATATATGGAGGAGATCGTTGAGCCGCGATATATGGAGGAGATCGTTGAGCCGCGGTCGAGGTATCTCTTCTATGCCACACCCTATACGACCGATCATGCCGAAATCCCGGAAGAGGGAATGACGCTGCGGCAGGGGCAGTACAAGGTTCGTGTCACGGGCGACAGCATCCCGGAATTTCACGCGATTTACGCGCCGGAAACCCTTTCACAGTCCGGGGCGGAGCAGAAGGGGCGTGAGATGCTCTCCTCCGGCGGGGAATTCCTGTACGGAACCGCTGTTCACAGGTTCGATCTTCAGACCTGCACTGACAGATTCGTGTACGGAGATGATCGGCGGATTGAGCTGAGCTGGTACGGCGAGCAGAACGGCGGTCTCATCCGGGGCGAAAGAACCTCTGCGGAGGATGAAACCGAATATGATCTGACATTTTACGGGCCGGAGCTGGAGCTTGACGAAAGCCTGGAGATGCATCTCAAGGACGGGATGCAGTTCCAACCGGCAGGGGGTGCAAGCGGTGTCTATTATTTCGGCGTCTCGCCATGGGAGGCCGAAGACTATGAGGGGAAGCATGATCTGATCGTGCAGGGCCGGCGGATTGAGCTGCTTGATTTTCCGTCGGGTTACATCCGTAGTATCACGGTCAGTCCGGATCTCAGGAATGTTCTGATCCGGATGGATAACGGGCTGGACGGTCAGGGCGCCGGCTATATCGGAAAGATTACCGATGCGGATACAATCACAATGGAGCCGGTTGCGACGAACGGCGGCAGTGCCGCCTTCCTCGGAAATGAGCTGCTGTGGTTCAGCGAGGAGGACGGGCGCGTGACCGCGGAGTCCGGCGGGTACATGATTACGGAAAATGCCGACAATCAGTTCCAGCGCCTTTATACGGATGCTAAGACCGGTGCGCTGTATTTCACAGAGTACGAGACGGCCGGCGGCGATGTCAACAGTTCCTACCGGGTGCTCTGCCGCTGGGAAGTCGGTGCGGAGAACTGTACGCTGACGCGCATCGCCGACAAGGTTGTTGCGGAGAGCTTCCTCTTTGAGAAAGAAACCGGCCGGTTCAGCTTTGTCCGGTATGAGGATGCCGGAGAGAAAAAATATGCCATTTACAGCGGAGACGGCAACGCCAAATCCCTGAAGGACTGTACCCGCATCGGGGACGGTTTTGCGTCGCTGCCGATCATGCAGAAGCCCCGGAATCAGATGTCGGATAGCCGGTACGCTTTTTCGTATGCGTTAGACTAGGCAGATTCCGCTCTATCCCGCCCCGTTTGTTCCGGCGCACCGCGCCGGGCTGCAATCTGACAAAAGGATGAACCGGACTCCGCAGGGAGCCGGAAAAGGAGGTGAACCCGTTTTTTCTGATTCATCCCGCAGCCCCGTACACCGCTCCGGAACGGGTAATAAAAACCGAAAAATAGAAATACAAGAAAAAAGAGAACCGATCGGCTGACCGCACGGGCACGGGCAATGCCTTTCACAGCCGGTCACAGGGGGATCGGGGACAGTGTCCCCATTTCAACTCATCCGCCGCGGGCGGATACCCGTTTACTGCACCACAGTTACGCTGATGTAAGGAGTTGAATGGAATGGAAAAGGTCTTTGAATCCGAACGGATCAACTTTGTCAGAATGACAGAGGAACTGCTTCACGACTATTTGGAAATGGTCAACGATCTGGAGCGCGTGGCGCGCTTCATCCGGCGGAATGCCGAACGCTACACGATTGCGGAGGAACGCGAGTATATTCAGTCGATCGTGGAAGACAAGCCGCCGTTTTTCTCGATGATCGAGCGCAAAAGCGGAGATTTCATCGGCAACATCGAGCTCAGGAATATCAAGGACAGTGCGGCAGAGCTCGGCATTGCAATCACGGCGAAAAAACAGGATCTCGGCTACGGCACGGAATCTGTGAGCCGGATCATCTCCTATGGCTTTGACACGCTCGGCCTGAACAAGGTCACGCTGCGTGTTCATCAGGACAACCCGCGGGCGATCTGCGTGTATCAGAAGTGCGGCTTCACGGTGAGCAGCCGGACGGAAGATGACATCATGATGGAGATTGTCAAGCGGCCGCAGCTTCTCCGCACGGAGAATGCAGCGATTTCAGCAGCAGAATTGGTTCTGCCCAGACAGGCGGCGCTGTAACCGCCCCTGGCACGGAAGGAGCCGAACAGAAAAACGCAGTTCCTTGCAAAAAGGGAACTGCGTTTTTTTGCGCGAAACGCTCCCGCATCACCGGCCGGCCTTGAAATGGCGCAGCGTTTGTGCTATAATAAAAAGGAACGATGAAGGCGGAAGGAGGGGACGCCGTTGAACAGACTGCTGGAAAAAAGCGCAATTCTGCTGATCTGCATTCCGGGCTTTGCACTGACGGGCGACTGGATGCTGCCGGTCATCGCCTTGCTGATCTCTGCGTCCGTTTCGGCCGCCGTGCAGCTCTGCACGGGGACACGCGCTGCCGCGGGGATGCTGGCGGCGTGGGCCTGTCTCTGCGGCGTTCTGCCCGTGATGATCTGTGCCTTCCCGCTGCTGCTCTACGATGCGCTGTGCGAAAAGCGCAGTCTGCTGCTGCTTCCCGCGGCGGCGGCCTGTATGCGGCTTTCGGAGCTCAGCGCCATGCAGCTTCTGCTGACGGCCGCGGGCGCCGTCACGGCCTTTATGATTTACCGGCGCGTGTCGGGACTGGAACAGGCCGTCGGGCATCTGACGGCACTGCGCGACGAGATCACCGAGAAAAATATGCAGCTCGCCGCACAGAATAAGCTGCTGGCCGAGGCGCAGGACAACGAAATCCACCTCGCAACCCTCAGAGAGCGCAACCGCATCGCACGCGAAATTCACGACAATGTCGGGCATATGCTGACGCGCTCCATTTTGCAGACGGGCGCGCTCCGCGTGCTCAACCGCGACGAGTCGCTGAAAGCACCGCTGTCCGAGCTGAAGGAGACGCTGGACGGCGCGATGACCAGCATTCGCACGAGCGTCCACGATCTGCACGACGACGCGATTGATCTGCAGCGGACGATCCGTGAAATGGCCTCCGCCGTGGATGACCGCTTTGATGTCACGGTCAGCTACGATGCGGGCAGCCGGATCCCCGGCGAGGTCAAGCTCTGCGCGGCCGGCATCGTGAAGGAGGGCATCTCCAACGCCGTGAAGCATTCGGGCGGCGACCGGATCAGCATTGTCTTCCGGGAGCACCCCGCGTTTTATCAGCTCCAGATCGAGGACAACGGCTGCGTCACGGAGATCGGGCGCGGCGGCATCGGGCTGAAGAACATGGAGGACCGCGCTGCCGATGCCGGCGGCCGGATTACCTTTACGCCGTCTGAAAAGGGCTTCCGCATTTTTATGACAATTCCGAAGGAGCAGGCACATGAAGATCGTGGTCATTGATGATGACAGACTGGCGGCAATGTCGCTGAAAACCATACTCGAAAGCACCGGACAGATCACCGTTGCGGCGATCGGCGGCAGCGGTGCGGAGGCTGTCCCCCTGTACGCCGCACACCGCCCCGATGTCATGCTCATGGACATCCGCATGGAGGGGATGAGCGGCATCGACGCGGGCAAGGAGATTCTGCGGACCTATCCGGATGCCCGGATTCTCTACCTCACGACCTTTTCCGACGACGAATACATCATCAGCGCACTGAACATGGGCGCAAAGGGCTATATCCTGAAGCAGGACTTTGAAGTCATTGCGCCGGCGCTGGAGGCCGTCATGCGCGGGCAGACCGTGTTCGGCGACCAGATCATCGGAAAGCTGCCGGAGCTGATGCGGGCAAAGGAGCAGTTTGATTTCCGCGCACACGGCATCACCGAAAAGGAGCGCGAGATCATGGAGCAGGTCGCGGCAGGACACTCCAACCGCGAAATTGCCGGACAGCTCTATCTCAGCGAGGGCACTGTCCGGAACTATATCAGCACGCTGCTTGACAAGCTCGGTCTGCGCGACCGGACGCAGCTTGCGGTGTTTTATTACACGAAGGTCCGGGCGTCGGAGGGGCAGAGCTGAGTCTGCACCGAAAACTTGACAAGAACGGGAATTTGTGGTATCATGTTAGAGGGAATATTCTGTCCCCTCAAAGACTTTTCAAACGGAAAGGAATCGAGCTTAATATGGTAACTGCAATCGTAGGCGGAAACTGGGGCGATGAAGGCAAGGGCAAGCTGACGGATGTCTTCGCGGAAGACGCGGATTTCGTCATCCGCTTTCAGGGCGGCGCCAATGCCGGTCACACCATCATCAACGAGTACGGCAAATATGTTCTGCACATTCTGCCGTCCGGCGTATTTCAGAAGGGTACGGTCAATATCATCGGACCGGGTGCCGCATTCAACGCAGAGGCATTTCAGCGTGAGCTGGAAGAGCTGAAAAAGGGCGGCGTTCCGACACCGGATATCCGCATCTCCGACCGCGCACAGCTCGTGATGCCCTATCATGTTCTCTTTGATAAGCTGGAGGAGCAGCGCCTCGGCAAGCACAGCTTCGGCTCGACGCAGTCCGGTATCGCGCCGCATTATTCCGATAAGGCGCAGAAGATCGGCTTCCAGCTCGCAGAGCTCTACAACGAAAATCTCGCGGAAAAGGTCGAGCGTGTCTGCACGATCAAGAACGCGATCATCGCGGGCCTGTATCCGGATGCCGACAAGCTGGATCCGGCAGAGGTGCTCGCTTATCTGAAGAAGGTCGGCGAATATGTCAAGCCGTATCTGTGCGATATGGCGGCCATGATGCGTCAGGCGGTCAAGGACGAGAAGGAGATCCTGCTCGAAGGCCAGCTCGGCGCACTGCGCGACATCACGAACGGCATTTACCCGATGACCACCTCGTCCTCGACGCTCGCGGGCTACGGCGCCGTCGGTGCCTGCCTGCCGCCGCACGAGATTCAGCGCGTCATCACCGTCGTCAAGGCGTATTCCTCCTGCGTCGGTGCAGGTCCGTTCACGACCGAAATCTTCGGCGACGAGGCGGATGAGCTCAGAAGACGCGGCGGAAGCGACGGCGAATTCGGTGCAACAACCGGCCGTCCGCGCAGAATGGGCTGGTTTGATGCCGTTGCCACCCGGTACGGCGTCGCGCTGCAGGGCACGACCGATGTCGCCCTCTCGCTGATTGATGTGCTGGGTTATCTGGATGAGATTCCGGTCTGTGTTGCATACGAGATCAACGGCGTGCGCACCGAGGAATTTCCGAGCGGCGACCGCCTCGATATGGCAAAGCCGATTTACCAGAAGCTCCCCGGCTGGAAGACCGACATCATGGGTGCAACCGAATGGGATCAGCTCCCGAAGGAAGCAAAGGCCTATGTCGAGTACATCGAGAAGCTGATCGACTGCCCGATCACGATGATCTCGACCGGTCCGGACCGCAAGCATATGATTTACCGCTATTGAGCAGATACCGAGAGCCTGAGAATTCATATTCTCAGGCTCTTAGCTTGTCGATAAACCCTCAAACACCCAAACTAAAGTTTTTGGTCGAGCTTTTTGCGGGGAGCCCCCGCGGGCATTGATCTAAAGCACTCCGGCAGCGCATATTAAAGTTTTTGGTTGAGCTTTTTTCAAAAAGGCTGGCAGTGCCGGCATCCATTGATCTAAAGCTTTCCGGCAGCCCAAACTAAAGTTTCGGTCAAGCCTTTTCAAAGGCTTGCAGGGTTGAGGGGCAGCGCCCCTCATCGCCGCCCGCAGGCGGCGAAACTCTCAGGACTTGATA
>JAILIG010000032.1 GCA_024695445.1 Oscillospiraceae bacterium | reverse complement strand
GCTCTCCTGTTCAAAGCATCCAAGGCGCGTGCCGGCCGCCCAGCGCACCAGTCCCTTGTGCGGCAGAATGTTTCTGAGCACCTTGAGCAGCGTCGATTTTCCGGCGCCGTTTTCCCCGATGATGCCGAGCTTTTCGCCGCGCCGCACCGTAAAGGAGATGCCGTCCGCCAGCGTCTTTTTCTGCGCGCCGCTGCCGACGGTCAGGTCGATGTTTTTGACCTCCAGCAGATCAATCGGCGGGGTCACGGCATAGGTGAAATGCAGCTTAGCGGTTTTCGCAGCGGAAAAGGGGCGGTCAATCCGCTCGATTTTCTCAAGCTGCTTTTCTCTGGATTTTGCTGCCTTTGCCGTCGAGGCGCGCACCTTGTTGCGGGCGACATAGTCTTCGAGCTTTGCGATTTCCCTCTGCTGTGCTTCATATTCCTTCTGCTGGCGTTCTCTGGCCTCGGCGCGCAGCGCGGTAAATGCGGTGTAATTGCCCTTATAGCGCGTCAGCTCGCCGCGCTCAAGCTCGCAGATGCCCGTGCAGAGCCGGTCGAGGAAAAAGCGGTCGTGGCTGACGATCAGCAGAGCGCCGCGCCAGCCTTTCAGGTATTCTTCGAGCCAGCCGACGGTCTTGAAATCGAGGTGGTTCGTCGGTTCGTCGAGGATGAGCAGGTCGGGGGCGGAAAGCAGGAGCTTGCAGAGCGCCAGCCGCGTCTTTTCGCCGCCGGAAAAGCCGGAGACCGTGCGGGAAAGCGTCTCCTCCGGGAAGCCCATGCCGTACAGCACGGTGCGGATGCGCACATCGGTCGTGTAGCCGTCGTTGATCTCAAAAAACGCGGAAAGCCGCGCATATTCGTCTGTTTCGGCGTCGGTGAGCGGCGCCGTTTCCATTTTCGCCTCCAGCGCCCGCATGGTCTCCTTCGCAGCGTGCAGCGGCGAAAAGGCGTCGTTCATTTCCTCCAGCACGGTGCGGGAGCCGTCGAGCCCGGCGTTCTGTGCGAGATAGCCGATGCGCAGATGCGTCGCTTTGGCAATCGCCGGCTCGTCATGCTCAAAGGCATCGGGCAGCTCCTGCTCGGTTAAAATGCGCAGGAGCGTGGATTTTCCGCAGCCGTTGTCGCCGACCAGACCGATGCGGTCCTGATTCTCGACCGTCAGCGAAATGCCGTTCAGCACATGGTTGCCGTTGTAGAATTTATGGATGCCGGTACAGGATATCAGCATATCACGACTTATTCTCCTTTTTTAAAGATATAGGATTGTCCGACCGGATATTCCCAGCGTTTGGTTTTGGAATTATAGGTCCTTGTTTTACCGGACACCGCCCACTGCCGGACACCGCTCTGGACACTGCCGGGTGTCCCGAGCACATCACAGTAATAAATCAGGGGCGAATTTTCCTTGAATTCCGGATATTCATTCATTTTGCCGTCTGCGATGTACGACGCCCGCATTTCATAAGCTTCCCGGACGCTTTTGGCCTCCCATGTAAACTTCGTATCGGCCTTGCCGAAGCCGAGCATCCGGGCCGGATCGGAAGAGGAGCTTCTCAGGCCGAACCCGCCGGCTGTCGGGCTGAGCTCCGCAGCCGACCGGATGAATTCGTCTTCGGTGGTATTCCGGATATGCGCATACGCTTCGGCGCTGCACGAGACGACCGAAAACGACTGGACCGCATCCTGCGCCTGTAAGGAGAGAAGGCGACCGTGCATCTCTGTCAGGATGTCCGGATCCTGCTCCGTGGTATAGATGCAGACGCCGCAGCTGTCAGAGGCATGGAATGCGAGATAGGGCACGGTCGTCTGCTCCGCGAATGCGGCAAGCACCTCATCCATCTGACGGTGTCTTTCCAGCGCGGCGTCAAAGCCCGTCTCGTCCTGCTCCGATGCACGCATCCGGAACCAGCTCCGCTCGACATTCTGCTGAAATGCCAGATGATATTCGCTGTCATAGAGAAGGCAGGCGACATCGCTGCGCAGGATCTGGCTGGTCGGCATTGTATCCAGGAGCTCTGCTGCCGGATACAGCTTTTTCACAAGGGAGCCGGCGCGCTTTTCATCCAGAAAGAGGCTGACGATGACGGTGAGAAAGAGGATTCCGGCAGCTGTGAATACAGCCGTAAGGATTCCGGACAGAACAGGGTTTCTTTTCCTTTTCACCATGATACATCTCCTCCGATTTCGTCAGATGCCGAGAAATTCCTTTGCCGTCCCTGCGAACAGCCTCTCATATTCCGAACGGGTAAAGCCGAGCGTCAGCAGGCGCTCCGCCTCGGCCTTCGGATCCCACATCGGGAAGTCCGTGCCGAACATACAGCAGTCCACACCGTAATGCCGGATCAGGCGCACGGCGCGCTCCGGGCTCATCAGGCAGACGGCGCTCGATGTGTCAAAGCGGATGTTCTCGCCGCCGCGGAGCACGGACTCGGCCTCATCCCACGCGGCAAAGCCGCCCAGATGTGATGCCAGCACCTTGAGCCTCGGAAAGTCCTCCATGACCTTTTTGAGCATCCGCGGGTGCGAAAAGTCGTGGCGGTAATCGCCCATATGCAGCAGCACGGGGAGCCGCCCCTCGATCGCCTCGTAGATGCGGTAGGAGGACTTGGAATCAATCGGGGTGCGCTGAAAGTCCGCGTGCAGCTTGATGCCGCGCAGCCCCATGTCAATCACGCGGTCCACCTCGCCGGCAATGTCCGGAAAGTCGCCGTGCATCGCGGCAAAGCCGATCATTTCGGGATGCTGATCGCATTCCGCCTTGATGAAATCATTGATGGAGACCACCTGCTTCGGCGTCGTGGCGACAGAGCAGACGATCATTTTTTTCGTGCCGATCTGCCGTTCGGCGGCGAGCAGCTTTTCCGACTCGCCGATGGAATAGTGCATCGTGATGTCGTAGAACTGACCGATCGAAAGCGTGGCCTTTTCGCTGATCTTGTGCGGGAAGATATGCGCGTGCATATCGTAGATTTCAAATTCCTGCGGGGTAAACTGTTCCATTGATATTCATGCCTTTCTGGTTCGGAAAATCGGCATCATGCCGTTATCTGCGGAGAAAGCTGCTGTGCAGGGCTTCCCCGTTTGTCTCAAAAGTGTTCCGCGGTCATATACAGGGCGTTCCGGCGCCGGATCCGGTCCGCGACGCCGCTTTGCTCCGTCTCTCAGCCGCGCAGCCTGCCGCCGAGCAGTCCGGTCAGGCAGAGCAGCAGCAGTGCCGCCTCCGCCGGCGGAATCAGGACATAGACGATGCGGCGGAGCCACCTTCTTTTGCGGAGCTGACTGCGCACCGCCTCGCGGAGCGGGAGCAGACCGATGACGGCGGCCAGCAGCGCCAGCCAGTGATTGCGGAAGGCGTACACCGCCCTGCCGCTCGGAAGAATGCCGTTCCTGCCGATCAGGTCGGCGGCGGCAGAAAAGCAGTCCGAGAGCGTCGCCGCCTGCAGGAAGCAGCAGCCGTACAGCATCAGCAGCGCGGTCACCGCACGGGACACGCGCTCGGCCGCACGCACCCTGCTCCGGCGGAGCGAACACTGCGCAGTCAGGATCAGCGACATATACACGCCCCAGAACAGTCCGGGCGCCCAGCCGCGGCCGAGCATCAGCCCGATGCCGCAGAAGCAGAGCAGCACCCGCGCAAAATAGGCGGTGCTGTCCGGCGAGGATGCGCCGCTCAGCAAAACGGTTTTGCACCACTGTTCCGCGGAGCGGTACCAGCGCCGGCAGAAGTCAGCAGGCGACTTTGCCCGCAGCGGCGTATCGCACTGCGCCGGCAGACGGTATCCCGTCAGCGCTGCGAGGCCGCGGCAGAACTCTGCGGCACCCCGCACCGCATAATAGGCGGCACAGTAAAACACGGTCAGCAGCAGCCATGTGTCTGCGGCCGAAACGGCAGCGTTGGTCTCCGTCATCTGCCGGTGCATCGAAAATAGCGGCGCTGCCAGCATCGAAAGCTGCGCGAGTCCCGCCGTACAGTGCAGCGCGCCCCGTCCGGCAAGCCGGGCGTCCGGGCGGCAGTCTGCGGACAGCTCCGCCGCCTGCGGGTACGAAAGCACAGGTCCGCCGATCAGCCGCGGCAGTGTACACTGATACAGCACATAGGAGGGCAGCGGCTGCGCGGAGAGCTGTCCGGAAAACCGCATTCTGATGCAGAGAATCGCCTGTAAAATGCAGAGCAGCAGCGGAATCCGCTTGGAGGGCGTGTCCAGAAGCAGCCGGGAGGCGGGCAGCAGCACCGCCTGTGCCGCAGCGCCGGCCGTGAGCCAGACAGCCGCCGCACGCCGGTTCTGTGAGCGGGTTTTCTGAAGCCGCAGGCAGAGCCAGCCCATGCAGACAGAAATCAGCGTCAGGAGCAGCCCGCGCACGCCGCAGACGGCAAGCAGCGATGCCATTCCCCCTGCCGCCAGCACATACGGGCGAAACCGCACCGGCACGCACACGGCAAGCAGCACCGTCAGCGGAATGATACAGAGCAGGACGGTCAGATCAAGCAGAATCATGCGGCAGCTCCTTTCCTCAGAATTTCAGGATGCGGCAGTCGGATCGGCGGCAAGCCATGTCTGCACCGCAAGCGGATTGTCCGTATCCGGCATCGGGGCGCCCTCCGCCCACGCGATGCCGAACGGAAACACTTCCGTTTCCGTCTCCGGCAGGACCAGGCAGGTCAAGCCGTTTTCTTCGTATTTACAGTCGTAATCGTACAGATTCCCGACACGGCCGACGGTCGCGGCCAGCGCGAGTGTCAGCCGGATGCCGCCCGCACCGGAAAAGCTCACGGCTTCAAAGCCCTCGCCGGATTCGCGGCAGGAATGCGCGTCTGCCGGAAGTCCCGGCAGAACGGCGGAAATCGTATGCGCGCGGCCGTCCGGAGACAGTGCGGCCTCCACGCGGAATCTGCCGGCCAGATCGGGAAAGCGGCGGGCATCCGCCGGCAGCGGGACTGCCGTACCGCGCAGCACACAGCCGTCCGCCAGCAGCAGAAGCGGCCCGAACGGCGTCATCAGTGCCGATTCCACGGCGTCCGCAATGCGCGCAAAGCACACCTCCTGTATGAGCCGGTTCGCGGCGCGGCGTCTGCCGCAGTATTCCCGCAGAATGCAGTCCGCCAGCTTCCGCAGCTCCGCCGCCGGAACGGCCTGCGAAGCCTCCGCCATCCAGAAAATCAGCTCGCCGCACCGGATCCGGCGGTCAAACGGCGCACCGGGCGCCGAGCGGTCACTCCACGAGGTCATCAGATGCCAGTACTGCGACGGATTTTCGACGCCGCACTGCCGGGCATACCGGATATACCCGCCGCTTTTCTGCCGGAAGCCGCCGGAGATGAGCCGCTCCGTCAGCGGACAGGGGATATGCTCCAGATTCTGATAAAACCGCCGCACCTGAAGATTGTTCATATCGCCTTCTCCTCCGCTGCCGCCGTTTCCGTCTCCGCGAGAAATGCGCCGAGCGCATCCGCCGAGGTCACCGTATTGAGCACCTCGCAGAGTCCCTTGACCGAGAGATGCGGCGGCAGACGCATCGCACGCAGCAGAGCCCGGCGGCGTACACAGCAGTCCGGCGTGCCGTTCAGCCCGTGCGCATAGAGCACGGCGGGCGTGATGTCGTTTTTCCGTTCGGGCGGGGCGTCGTCAAAGGCGCCGGCGCGCTCCAGCGCAGCAAGCAGCGTTTCATTGTCCATGCCCTCCACGCCGAGCAGCCCCTCCGCCGAGGGGACAGCCTTGCGGCGCTCCTTCCCGTGAATGCCGGGGATGTAGACATGATACACGGTGCCCTTCTGAATCGCGCCCTTTAAGTACCCGCGGATCTGAAAGCCCGCAGCGTCGGCGTCGGTCAGAATCATCAGGCCGGTCGTTTCGGCGTAATGCCGCAGCAGCGCGAGCTGATCGGGGCGGCGGTAAATCTGAAAGCCGTCCGTCACGAGAATCACCGCATCGACAACGGCATCGAGCCGGATTTTGTCGTATTTCCCCTCGACAACAATCGCGGGGCGGATGCGGCGCTTCGCGTTCACTGCAAAACCTCCGTGCCGTCGCGCCGGACATGAAGCATCCGGACGATTGCCTGCTCCACCAGCAGACGGGGCGGTGTGCGGGAGGACTTGCAGCTTTTGTCCGTTTCGCGCAGAATGCGCACACAGGTGCGGAGCTGCGGCAGGGACATTTCGCGGCAGTCGCGCATCGCGTTCCGCACGGCAAACTCACGGTTTTTCGGGTAGGAAAAATCTGCGGCGACGGTCTCGGTCTGCCTGGCCGCCCCCTGACCGAGCTTTGCGCGGTAGAGGTCGGTGAAGGTGCTGCTCAGCACGGAGAGCAGTCCGAGGATCGTGCCGGTGTCCGCAGATTTTGCGGTCAGGTCGCGCAGCAGGCGGAGTGCAGCCCCGCCGTTTCCGCCGGTGACGGCGCGTGCGAGCCGGAAGGCGTCCGCATCGGGCAGCGCAGCGGTCAGCGCATCAAGCATCTCCGATGTAATCTCGCCGCCGTCCGCACAGGCCATGAGCTTGTCCGTTTCCGTGTGAATGAGCGTGGAATCGCAGAGGCAGCGGTTTGCGAGCAGCTCCGCGTTCTGCCGGCTGATCTCACAGCCGTGGCGCTTTACGCGCTCCATGATCTGTTTTCCGAGCATGACGGCATTTTTCTTCTCGCAGATGCACAGCACGCCCTGCTTTTCAAAGAACGACGCGATTTTCTTGAATTTCGGCAGGAAGGACGGCTCCCCGCGCCGGATCTCGTAGGCGGGCAGCGTCCGCATGACAACCAGCACAATGACGCGGTCGGGCAGCTCCTTCCAGATGCCGAGCATCGCCTCGATGTCGGCCGCAGGAACGGTGTCCGGGTTCAGATCACGGATGACGATGACATTGTACGGCTGGAACATGGAGCAGAAGGAGCAGGCATCCGCCAGCCGGTCGAGATCCGGTGCCTGTCCGTCAAAGACGGTGCAGGACATCTGGTCGCCGTCGGTCAGCTTTTTCAGGATGCGTCCTTCGAGCTGACTGACCGCAAAGGTGTCCTCTCCGCAGAGAAAGCAGCACTGCGGCGGCCGTTCGGAGCCGATTTCGCGCAGCAGATCTGCCGCTGCCAGCTTAGCCATGGATTTCCCTCCCTTACTGTTTACAGGAACCGGCGCGGAACCCGCGCCGGCATAGACCGGAAGCCTGCCGGAACAGAAAGCGCTTTCCGCATTTCATTCCGCATTCCCGCCGGAGTTCTCCGCCGCCGGCGCTCCGTCCAGATCGACGATTTCCAGCCCGCTCGTGTCATAGCAGGGCTTCGCGTGGTTGCGGCGGATCAGCGTCTTGTCCACCTGTTTGCCCGTTCTGCGGTCAATCCGGATGCGGTACACCTCGCCGTTCCGGAAGACCTCTCCGTTTTCTCTGGAGAAGAACTCGTTTTCCGCGACGATGCGGTATTTGTAGCGCTGGCGGTGATTGGCGCGCAGCTCGCCGCAGAGATATTCGTCCGTCGTATAAATGATGAGCTGGTAGGTCCGCTTCGTGTTGTTTTTGAAGCGGTAATCCAGATAGTTATACATAATCGAAGTGCCGGTGCCGAACGGAATCACGCGCTTGAAATCCGGGAACAGGTCAAAGCGGTCGTGGTGGTGATGCTCGACAATGTCGAGGTCCGAGTGCAGAACCATCCAGTGAATGAGATTGGTCATCTGGCACATTCCGCCGCCGATGCCCTGCGCGGTGTGATTCTTCTCGATCGTCAGGCCCGCCTTGTAGCCGGCCTTTTCGGTGGTATTTCCGACGAGATGCCAGAAGGAAAAGGTCTCGCCCGGACGGATCAGGATTTTGTTGAGCTTCGGTGCGGCGATGCCGAGATTGACCGCCTTGTTCTCCTGAAGCTGCATATCGACATTGCCGAGTCTGCGGCGAATCAGCGAATTGTGCTTATAAATGCAGAACGGCAGCGGCTCCTCCGATTTGGTCTTTGCGAAATGCCGCGCAGTCAGCAGATTTTTCATCTTCCGGACGAGAATACATTTTTTCTCCGAGATGGCATAGGTCAGCGGGGAGATCTCACAAAAAAGCTTGCGTTGTTTTTTCATGTCAGTGTTTCATGTTCCTTTCTGTCGGCCCTGCTGTCAGGGTACCGGCGGTTTTTTTTGCAAAGCTGCCGGAGGCCGGCGTAAATCAGATATCCTGCGGCACAGCCGGCTGTATTGAGCAGCAGATCGTCAATATCCGTTGTACGGTCAAAAAACAGGAGCTGCATCAGCTCGATGCAGAGCGAAAGCGCCGCGCCGGCCGCGACAGTCTTTCCGAATGAACGGAGCCGCGGAAACAGCACGGGAAACAGAATGCCGCTCGGAATGAACATCGTGAAATTGCCGATGAGGTTCAGCAGCAGGTCACGCCCTGTGTCATACGCGGTCAGATGCACGAGCGGAAGCAGGTTGACCTTCGGCGGCCAGACTGCACCCGCATCAAACCGCAGCGGCTGTATCTTTCCGTTGACGCGGCTCATCGGGTAAAATGTAAAGCGGAGCAGCACTGCCAGATTGACATACATCAAAAGCAGCAGCGCTTCGCGCTTTCGGTCAGTGCGGCCGCGTGCGATTCCGAGCCCCGCACGCACCGCAATCCAGATGCCGGCCAGCAGCAGCTCGCCGGTCAGAAATGAAATTTCGGTCATAGCAGCCCTCTAAGACAATGCCCTGACGGTCAGTGTGCCGTCTTTTTCCGCCGTCAGCAGGCGGTTGTTTCCGGTTTTTGCGGTCAGCAGCCGGAGCTCGCAGTCATCGCCCGGCGCATCGCCGCTGCCCCAGCGGATCACGGCATCCGCCGTCTGCTGTTCAGGCTCTTTGGCAGGCACAACGGCAATCCGCCGCCCGTAACAGCTGATTTCCGCAGACTGTCCGTCAACGGTCAGGACGGCATCGCCGATCTCTGCCGTGTAAATGCCCCTGCCGCATTCCGGAATCACGCCGCAGATTTTCTGCCCTTCGCGCAGCAGATGTTCTTCCGGAATCCAGAGCGAGGAAACCGCCCCGTCCGGAAATGCCTGCTGATACGCCGCGAGATTTCTGATGTCTGCGATCAGCAGCGTAAAATGGCGGATGCCCTCATCCTTCAGATACCGCTGCACATACTGCGGATTCCGCACCGCGCCGGACAAATCAGCGATAACCGTCAGTCTGCCGGATGAAACCGCCAGCACGGCCTCTTTGCTCTGCCCCAGCACCGCGGCGCGGAGCTGACGCTCAGCCCGCATTGTATATCCCGCCGAGAGGGCTGCCAGCAGAACGCCGGACATCAAAAACATCGCCGTAATCTGAACGGGCTTCCGCTGCAGCGCAAAGGCCAGCAGCAGCAGGGGAACGCAGAGTGCCGTCACGGTGCGCACGGCACGGGACTGAAACATCACATGGGAGCAGGGAAGCGCCGAAGCCGTCTCCGCCAGAACGGCGGTCATGCGGCAGAGCAGCCCCGCAACGGGGAGCAGAAAGGCCGTCAGCCCGCCGGTGCAGACAAACAGCAGCCCCAGATACAGCGCGGCGACGCTGAACGGCAGAATCAGCAGATTGCAGACCGGCGCCAGCAGAGAGGATTCTCCGGTCAGCAGCAGCGACGCGGGAAAGACCGCGGCCGCGACACAGCAGAGCTGCGCCAGCGTTTTCTGCCGCCCTCGCGGCAGATTCTGCGTCATATACGGGGCGGCGATGCCGATGCCGAACACGCCGGAAACCGACAGCCAGAAGGATACCGCACCGATGACATAGGGCGTGAACACCGTACAGAACAGCACGGCAATGCAGAGCGACCGCAGCGTGTCCGCCTGCCGGTGAAAGACCGGTGCCGCCAGACTGATTGTCAGCATGACGCCGGCGCGGTAAACCGAAACGGCACTGTCCGCAATCATCGAAAAGAGGATGATCGCCAGAACGCTGATGCACAAAATCCCGCGCGGCGAGCATTTCAGCCGGTGCAGGAGCCATGCGAGCGCCGAGCAGAAAAAGACCAGATGCAGCCCCGATACCGCCGTGATATGTCCGATGCCGGAGCGGTACAGCGCGAGCTTTGCGGGCTCCGAGAGCGCGGTTTTGTCGCCGAAGAGCATCGCACAGAGCAGACCGGCTTCCTGCTCCGGCAGCGTGACGCAGATGCGCTCCGTCAGATACGAGCGGTATCGCGCCGTCTCGCGGGAAAGTGAAAATCCCGTATCTTCGCGGAAATCAAGCAGCTCTGCGTTGTAGATCCGCAGATATCTGCCCGCTGCCGCTTCACTGACGGCAGTCCGGTTCCGGTAATCCGCCGCAATGCGCGTCAGCTCCGCCCTGAGCGTCACGGTATCACCAATCGCATACGGCCGGCTGTCCCGTCCCGTAAACCACTCGATCTCGGCGCGGTGTCCGTCCAGGCGTGTCCGCAGCATCACGCGGTAACCGTCGCCGGCGGTCATCGCCGTTTCCGTCACGGTGCCCGTCAGTGTGACGGTCTGTCCGTCCAGCGCGCACATCGGCTGACGGATCTGCCGGTCATAGAGCTGCCAGACGGTCACGCTCAGTGCCAGACCGGCGGCCGCCGCACAGAGCTCCCGCCCAAAGCGCGCCCCCGAACGGCGCAGCAGCGCCCGGACCGCGAGCACGGCCAAAGCCGCAGCCGCAGCCGCGGCAAGAGCGCCTTTGCCCAGAAAAGCCGACAGCAGCCCCGCAGTCCACGCCAGCGTGAAGCATTCTACGCCGTGGGTGCCGGGGGTGCTGACGGCTGTACGGAACGGTATTTTTGCAGTGTCCTTCACACACCGCTTTCCGCAGACCAGCCCATCGGCTTGCCCGCCAGCAGGTGAAAGTGCAGATGCGGCACGGTCTGTCCCGCGTCCTCACCGCAGTTTGTCACGACGCGGAAGCCGCTTTCCAGCTTCAGCTCGGCCGCGACCTTTGCAATCGCGGTGAAGATTTTGCCGACAACCTCGGCATTCTCCGCGGTCACGGCAGACGCGCCGGAAATATGCGTCTTCGGGATAAAGAGGATGTGAACCGGTGCGATCGGATTGATGTCCTTGAACGCATAGACAAACTCGTCCTCATAGACCTTGGTGCTCGGAATGGCTCCGGCAATAATCTTACAAAACAGGCAATCCATAGGTGTTCCTCCTTTGCGTGCTGCAAATTGATTCTGAACCCCGCACCGGCGGGGTGTGATTCATGCTTTGTCGTCCAGCAGACGCTGCATCCGGTATTCCTTCTGTTCGGCGGTGTATCCGCAGGCCGTGAGAAAAGCCTGCGCTTCGCCCTGCATCACGCCGGCTTCGAGCCGGATGCCCGCCGCACCGGACTCCGCCGCCCAGCGCTCGGCGCGCCGGAGCAGGGCTGTTCCGATGCCGACTCTGCGGTACGAGCGGGAAACCGCCATCGCCGTCACGAGCTTCATCGGCTCGGTCAGCGCGACGGAATCGTAGTCGCAGGCGTGCAGAAAGCCGACCACAAGATCGTCCACAACCGCCGCGAAAATGCGGTGGCGCGGACTGACGCAGAGCTTTGCGAGCTGCTGTGCCGTGTCCGAGGCGGAGACCGGTATGCCCAGCTCCTCCCGGATCATTTTTGATACCGCCTTGGCATCCTCCGGATGGGCGGCACGGATCTTGACGCGCATCTCATGCCGCCTCCGTTTCTGTGTTTGAGTCATCCGCCCGTTCGGCGGGATCGGGAACGCCCCGCTGCGGGCGTCCTTACTTCAGCATTTCCGCGACAATCGCGGGCAGCGTGCCGATGGCTTCATCGACCATATAGGTCTTGCCGATGCCGCCCATTGCGCTGTCAGGTCTGCCGCCGCCCTTGCCGCCGGTAATCGCGGCAATGCGCTGGACAATTTTGCCGGCGTGTGCGCCCTTTGCCGCGGCCGAGGCTGAGCAGAGGCAGAAGAGATTGCCCGTTTCGCCGTTGATGCCGGCCAGCAGCGCGATGACATCCGGCTCGCGGTCGCGGATCTGGTCACCCATCTTGCGGAGCATATCCGGCTTGACATCGGTGAACATCGCCGAGACCAGCTTGATGCCGTCCACAGACGCCGCATCCTTGAACAGGTCGGCGAGCTGCGAATTTGCAAGCTTCTGGTTCAGGCGGTCGATCTCACGCGCCTGCTCTCTGGATTCCGCCGCCAGTGCCGCACATTTTTCGGGCAGCTCCGCGGGATTTGCGAGCTTCAGCGCCTTTGCCGCGTCGGCGAGCGTCTTTTCGGTCTGTGCGAACAGGTCAAGGACATTGGCGCCGGTCACAAGCTCGATTCTGCGGACGCCTGCCGCAACGGAGCTCTCCGAGACGATCCGGCAGAGCCCGATCTGCGCGGTGTTGGAAACATGGGTACCGCCGCAGAATTCAATCGAATCGCCTGCCGTGACGACACGGACGACATCGCCGTACTTCTCGCCGAACAGCGCCATTGCGCCGAGCTTCTTCGCTTCTTCGATCGGCATTTCCTTCGTCGTGACGGGAACCGCCGCGAGAATTTCCTCATTGATGAGCTGCTCGATGCGGCTGAGCTCGTCCTTCTCCGTTGCGGAGAAATGCGAGTAGTCAAAGCGGCAGCGCTCTGCCGACACGAGCTGACCGGCCTGGTGGACATGATCGCCCAGCACCTTGCGCAGCGCCGCCTGAAGCAGATGCGCCGCGGTGTGGTTGCGCATGATTGCGCGGCGGCGGGCAGTATCAATCTTTGCGGTGACGGTGTCGCCGACGCGCAGGGTTCCCTGCTCCAGCGTACCGATGTGCAGATAACGGCCGTCTCCGTCCTTCTGCGTGTCATCCACGGAGAAGCTGCCGTCGCCCTCGATCTCGCCGGTGTCGCCGATCTGTCCGCCGCTCTCTGCATAGAACGGTGTTCTGTCCAGAATCAGGACGCCGCCGCTGCCGGCCTCCAGGCTGTCAACGGCCTGTCCGTCCGCGACAATGGCGAGGATCTTCGCCTCGCAGCAGTCCTCCGCATAGCCGGTAAACGCGGTCTTTCCGATGCCCTTCGGCACGGCTGCATCGCCGCCCCAGGAGGTCTTGACCTTCGAGGCACGGTCTGCACGGGCGCGCTTCTTCTGCTCGTCCATCAGGGCGCGGAAGCCCGCCTCGTCCACGGTCATGCCCTGTTCCGCAGCCATTTCCGCGGTCAGGTCGATCGGGAAGCCGTAGGTATCGCTCAGCGTAAAGACATCCTTGCCCGGAATCTCGGTCAGGCCGGCTGCACGCAGCGCGGAAATCGTGCCGGTGAGCATCTCGGTGCCGCGGTCGATCGTGCGGGCAAAGCTCTCCTCCTCAAAGCGGATGATGCGGAGAATGAGGTCCTGCTTTTCGCGCAGCTCCGGATAGGCGCTGCCGCTCTCGCGGATGACCGTCTCTGCGACCTCGTGCAGGAACGGGCGGTTGATGCCGAGCAGTCTGCCGTGACGCGCAGCGCGGCGGAGCAGACGCTTCAGAACATAGCCTCTGCCGTCGTTGGCCGGCGTGATGCCGTCGCCGACCATGAACACCGTCGAGCGGATGTGGTCGGTGATGACGCGGAGCGAGACATCGGTTTTCTCGTTGTCGTGGTACGAAACACCTGCGATCTGACAGATGTGCTTCATGATATTCTGAACGGTATCGACCTCGAACAGGTTGTCCACGCCCTGCATGGCAACCGCGAGACGCTCCAGTCCCATGCCGGTGTCGATGTTCTTGTTCTTCATTTCTGCATAGTGTCCCTTGCCGTCGCTGTCGAACTGCGAGAACACCAGATTCCAGATTTCGATGACGCGGTCGCAGTCGGAGGCCTGCTCAAAGCTCTCGAACGGGCCGTATTTCTCGCCGCGGTCAAAATGGATCTCGGAGCAGGGACCGCAGGGGCCGGAGCCGTGCTCCCAGAAATTGTCCTCCTTGCCGAGGCGGATGATCCGCTCCTTCGGGACGCCGATTTTGTTCATCCAGATGGCTTCCGCCTCGTCGTCGCTCTCAAAGACGGTGATCCACAGTCTGTCTGCCGGGATTTTCAGCTCCCCGGTCAGGAACTCCCATGCCCATTCAATCGCTTCGGTCTTGAAATAATCGCCGAAGGAGAAATTGCCCAGCATCTCAAAGAAGGTGCCGTGACGGGAGGTCTTTCCGACGCGCTCGATGTCGGGGGTGCGGATGCACTTCTGGCAGGTCGTGACGCGGACATTGGGCGGAACCGCCTGTCCGAGGAAGAATTTTTTGAGCGGCGCCATGCCGGAGTTGATGAGCAGCAGAGAGTTGTCGCCCTTCGGAATCAGGGAGGCACTGTCCATGCGGGTGTGCCCCTTGCGCTCGAAGAAGGAGAGATACTGCTCACGAAGCTGGTTTAAGCCTGTCCATTCCATAATAACCGGATTTCCTTTCCTTTTGCGGCAGATTGCCGCAGCATCAGCGGCTGTGCATCTACGCATAGCCATACAGTATATAGTATACAGCAAAATTTCGGTTTTGTCAATATCACGGCAGACCGCGCAGCGGCGGAATCAAATTAGGAGTGAGCAGTGAAGAGTTGTTCCGCAAAAGCAGAGATGCCCCGCCGCATTTCGCAGCAGGGCATCTCAAAAATTGCTCTTTGATTCATTGCACTTCAACGGAGAAGAAAAACGAAAGAACAAGCTTTTTCATTTGAGCTCCTCCTGTCACTTCAGTTTCTCAGCCAAAAACTCCTCGAATGTGAATTCATAGCCGGCGTTCTTCAGTCCGGCATAGGTCAGAACAAGCGTCGCGTCCATCGCAGTCGCCGAAATCCATTTCTGCTCGGATTCGTCCCACACAGCTTCTCCGTCCACATCGGCGAGCTTGAGCTGATCTTCCGTCAGCACATCCGAAAACCCTGCCAATAATGCAGTGAAATTATACTGAATCACACAAGCATCATATGCCGTCACTTCGCCGTCCATGTCAACATCGCCAAGCGAATACAAGGAAAGGTCTTCGCCCAGTGCATACGCCGGCGCATAGCCTCTTTCGCGCTGTTCCTCATCCGTAGGAATATGAAACTCATCCGCCGCAAACGCCGAAGCCGAAACCGAGCACACGGCCAGCACCGCCGCGGAAACCGCTGCAAGCAGCTTTCTCAGCTTTTTCATAAAAATACCTCCTCGTAGTGTCGCAAAAACATCCTCTTTCCGTCACAGCGTCCCGAACGCGCTGTTCCTCACTTTCAGTATAGCACGAACGGTTACATTTGTCTATTATCAGCTTTGCAAAATTCCCCTGCCCGTTTTTGGAGAAAACACCGAAATCGGAACCGTTTTTCCGGCTGCCGCCGCACGATTCCCCGAAACCGCAATTCTGTCACAGCGCCGCCTGATTCCGGACTCCTGACTTTTCAAAAGCGCAAAAAACGCGCAGTTCCCCTCTTGCTTTTTTTCGGAATATATAGTATAATAAACATAGCTGTGCGCCGGCAAAGGCGGCGGCGGAAAGGAAGATGAACTTATGGACGAAATGCTTGTCAGGCAGCTGCAAATCCATGCGTGCCATATCCGTATGGGAATCATCGACGGCGTGTATCACGCGAAGTCGGGGCATCCGGGCGGCTCTCTCTCGATCGCAGACCTGCTGACCTACCTCTACTTCACCAGAATGCATGTGTATCCGGACAATCCGGACTTCGCCGAGCGTGACCGCTTTGTGCTCTCAAAGGGCCACACTGCCCCCGCACTCTATGCGGCGCTCGCCGAAAAAGGCTTTTTCCCGATGGATGAGATGAAAACGCTCCGTCACATCGGCGCAAGACTTCAGGGACATCCCTGCATCACAATCCCCGGCGTGGACATGAGCTCCGGCTCCCTCGGCCAGGGCATCTCCGCTGCGTGCGGCATGGCACTCGCCGGCAAGCACAGAGGCGATAACTACCGCGTCTACACCGTGCTGGGCGACGGCGAAATCGAGGAGGGACAGGTCTGGGAGGCCGCCATGTTCGCGGCGCACTACGGCCTTGACAACCTCACCGCAATCGTGGACAACAACGGCCTGCAAATCGACGGCAAGATCACCGAGGTCTGCTCGCCGGAGCCGATTCCCGCAAAATTTGAGGCATTCGGCTGGCGCGTCTTTGAGGCGGATGCACACGACTTCAACGACCTCGACCGCGTGTTCCGCGAGGCGGAGCGCGTCACCGGTCAGCCCGTCGCAATCATTCAGCATTCCGTCAAGGGCAAGGGCGTATCCTTCATGGAAAATCAGGTCGGCTGGCACGGCACCGCGCCGAACGCCGAGCAGTACGAAAAGGCAATGGATGAGCTGAAAAATGCTCTGAGCAGACTGGAGGCGCAGGCATGAGCGATGTAATCAAGAAGGCAACCCGTGAGAGCTACGGCGAAGCGCTGACTGCACTTGCCGAAAAATATCCGAATCTCGTGGTGCTGGATGCAGACCTCGCCGCTGCGACCAAGACCGGCATCTTCAAAAAGGCTTACCCCGACCGTCACTATGACTGCGGCATCGCCGAGGCCAATATGATGGGCGTCGCGGCAGGTCTTGCGGCTGCGGGCATGATTCCGTTCGCATCGTCCTTTGCGATGTTTGCGGCAGGCAGAGCCTTTGAAATCGTCCGCAACTCCATCGGCTATCCGCATCTGAATGTCAAGATCGGCGCAACGCACGCCGGCATCTCCGTCGGTGAGGACGGCGCAACGCATCAGTGCTGCGAGGACATCGCGCTCATGCGCACGATCCCCGGCATGACAGTCATCAACCCCGCCGACGACACCGAGGCAAGAGCCGCCGTCGAAGCCGCCATTCTGCACGACGGTCCGGTCTACTGCCGCTTCGGCAGACTCGCCGTTCCGGTCATCAACGATCCGGCAACCTACAAATTCGAGCTCGGCAAGGGCGTGACGCTCCGTGAGGGCACAGACGCCGCGGTCATCGCAACCGGCCTGATGGTCAACGAGGCACTGAACGCCGCCGAAACGCTCGCAGGCGAGGGCATCTCCGTCCGCGTCATCAACATCCACACGATCAAGCCTCTCGATGAGGAGATCGTTCTGAAGGCCGCAAAGGACTGCGGCACGATCGTCACGGCGGAGGAGCACAGCATCATCGGCGGTCTCGGCTCTGCCGTCGCGGAATGTGTCTGCGCAGGCTGCCCGGTGCCGGTCAGACGCGTCGGCGTCAACGACACCTTCGGCCACTCCGGCCCCGCTGTCGAGCTGCTCAAGCAGTTCGGCCTCTCCGCAGAGCACATCGCAGAGGTCGTCCGCGAAGCGGTCAAAGCGAAGTAACAGATGCTTCCCGTTTCCGGTCTTGTGATTGAGGAAATGCTGTACGGGGGCGGCATCGCGTTCCTGCTCCTGTACGGCGTCTCCTGTGTATGCAACAAAAAGACAATGCCGCTGCTGACTGCCCGTCAGGCGGCATTGCTCATGCTCTGTTTTTACGGCGCGGCGCTGCTGAGCCTCACCGGCATGGATGAATTCCTGCCCGGCGGCCGGCATCATCTCTGCAATCCGTTCACCGGCTTTGACCTGAGCGCGCCCTTCCGCGGCAATGTTTACCGCCCGATCCGGCAGAATTTCGTGCTGTTTGTACCGCTCGGCATTCTGGTCCCGCTGAATTTCCCGAAGGTCTTCGGAAAATTCCTGCGGACGGTGCTGCTTGGCTTTGCCGTTTCGCTCACGATCGAGCTGCTGCAGGGCTTCATCGGCCGGCAGCAGGAGCTGGACGACCTCATCATCAATACCGCCGGCACTGCGGCGGGCTTCGGCATCTGGGCGGCGCTGCTCCGGCGCGAAACAAAGCTATGGCAGCGGGTGCTGCTGCTTTTGCTGACGGCCGTGCTGTCCGTCGGCGGGCTCTGGTATGTCCGTTCCCTCTGTGCAATGTAAAGGAGGCACTTTCCGCATGACCTTTGAAGAACTGCGTCAGCAGTATCCGGAATTTGAATTCCGGGATATCGACCTTCATATCAGGGAAACCGAAACCGGTCCCGTGCTGGTCATTGAGTATTTCTTCACGCTCGGAGAGGAGCAATTCTCCCCGCTCTGGGAGATCCCCTGCAAAACGCCGTACGCGCAGCACAAGGGTCTGCACTTCCGTTATCCGGACGGGATACACTGTGACCCCGGATTCTGGCGGCTGGTCTTTTCACTCGGCATGGCAGAGCTGATTTCCTACTGGAAGCTCGCCTGCCCGCCCGAAGTCCGGCTCTGGGATGTTTTTTACGGCAAAGAGCAGGAGGACTGGTGGAAGCGGCTCTATTTCGGCGGCCTCGGTGAATTTTTCTACCGCAACGGCATCAGAACCGATTTTGACAGCTTCATGCAGTTTTCTTACAGTCCCGATCCGCCCTGCTGGAATTACCCGGAGAAACCCGCACAGCGGAAGGACCTCGCAGGCAAGCTGATTCCCGTCGGCGGCGGCAAAGATTCGATCGTCACGCTGAATCTGCTGAAGGGTCAGCTCGGCGACGCCTATGCCTTCATGATCAACCACCGCGATTCTGCGGAAAAAAGCGCACTGCTGGCGGGAATCCCGCAGGAGCGCATCATAGAATGCAGGCGCACGCTTGACCCGAATCTCCTGCGCCTGAACAAGGAGGGCTTTCTGAACGGTCACACGCCGTTTTCGGCGGTCGTGGCGTTTTCGGCTGCGCTGACTGCCTATGTCAACGGACTGAAAACGGTCATCCTCTCGAATGAGTCGTCCGCGAGCGAATCGACTGTCTCAGAACAGGAGGTCAATCACCAGTATTCCAAAAGCTATCAGTTTGAACGCGACTTTTTCGAGTACGAGCGGAAATATCTCCGCTGCGGCGTGGAGTACTTCTCGCTGCTGAGACCGCTGACGGAATTTCAGATCGCAAGATATTTTGCACAGCTCCCGACGGAGTTTCATGAAGCTTTCCGCAGCTGCAACGCCGGAAACGCCCGCGGGCGCAAGGACGAGTGGTGCGGACACTGCGCGAAATGCCTGTTTGTCGCCGTGATTCTCTCGCCGTTTCTGCCGTTTGCGGAGATTGCGCGGCTGCTGTCGTCCGACATTCTGAACATGGCGGATATGAAGCCTGTCCTGCAGGAGCTCTGCGGCGCACTGCCGAATAAGCCGTTTGAATGCGTCGGCTCCCGCAAAGAGGTGAACATCGCGCTCTGTCAGGCAATCACGCGGGCAGAACGGGCGGGCGAGGCGCTGCCGCTGCTCATCCGGCAGTACAAGGCGTCGCCGCTCTATGCGGAATTTCTGCCGCAGTCCCGTGACTTCGGGCAGGAGTGGGACAGCGAAAACAATCTCCCCGAAGCGCTCGCAGCGCTCGTCAGACAGGAGTGCGTCACGAAATTTGCAGAATAATGTGTAACCTTTCGGCACAGATGCTGTCATATGAGAGAGAGGAATGCGGCATGACGCGCAAACGGAAACTTCACAGGCCGGCGGAGTCCGGCCTGCTCACCGTGTGCCGCGGCAGCCGGCACTACACCGAAATGCAGATGCGGAAGGAGGGATAAGAAATGCCGTACATCGTCATAAAGGCTTACCCGAAGGACGAAAAGACCAAGCAGGAGGTCGCCGAGGAGATCAACCGCATCTTCCTGGAAAAATGGGGCTGCGGACAGAGCGCGATCAGCGTGCGGTTTGAGGAATTTGCACCCGATGACTGGGACCGCGAGGTCTACCGCAAGGAAATCGTGCCGAACGCCGGCGAGCTCATCATCTGTTCAGGAGAGAAAAACTATCCGGCGGAGTAATGCCGGGACAGAAACCAGGGAAAAAGGAAGAGATACATGGAAAGACCCCACACGAAACGGCTGGCCGTGCTGTTGGCTTGCTGCCTGCTGTTTCCTATGCGTCCGTCTGCTGCGGCCTTTGCAGCAGATGAAACCGGCATCGCGCCGGTCTCCGCTGCCGGGACAGTTTCCGGCGGCACGGGCGGGGATAATGACAATGATGTTTCAGAGAGTGAACGATCCGAAACCGGATTTCAGACCACAGATTGTACCACACTGACAGAAGCAGAAATACCACGGACAGAACCGGTGCAGACGGAGGTGCCCCCGACACCCGCCGAGCTCAAAAAGACGGAGGCGGAGGCGCTGATTCAGAGCATCAGTCCGTATTACAAGACCTATTACACAGACGAGACTGTCAGGCCCGTTAAGAAATGTCTGGACGAATGGAAGAAAACGCTCCGGGACGCAGAGCCGGACGAGGAAAAGCTGACCGGCTTCATCACACGGCTGAAAGCGGCGGCTGACAAGCTGACCTACCGCACCGGCAAGGTGCCGCAGATCTATGTGACCACTACGGACGGCGTCGGACGGAGCCTGCGCAGAAGCATGGGCTATGTCACGGGCAGCTTCGACATCGTGGAGCCGGACGGCAAAATCACCGGCGGCAGCGGGCAGATCAAGGTCCGCGGCAATTCGACCGCGCTTGTGCTGCGCAAGCCCTACACGATCAAATTCGACGAGAAAAAAGATGTCCTGCAAATGGGCAAAGCCAAAAAATGGGCGCTCCTGCCCAACGCCTTTGATCCGACGATGATGCGCAACTGCATCGCCTTCACGCTCGCACAGAAGCTCGGCTTTGCGTTTTCGTCCGAGCGGCAGTACACCGAGCTGTATCTGGACGGCTCCTACCGCGGCTGCTACGAAATCTACGAGCCGGTCGAGGTCAACAAGGAGCGCGTGAACATCAGCAAGGACGCCGCAGACGGCGAATTCCTGATTGAATACGAGGACAACCGCGAAAAGGAGGGCGTGACCTATTTCACGATCACGAGCCATCCGCTCTACCGGTTTGCCGTGGAGTATCCGAAGGAGCCGACCGAGGAGCAGCTCGCACATATCCAGACGGTCACGGACAGCTGCTACGATGTGCTCCGCACCAAGGATTATGTGCAGATTCAGGAGCTGATCGACACCGAATCCTTTGCAAAGCTCTATCTGCTCAATGAGTTCATGAAAACGCTGGACTTCGGCATGAGCTCCGTGTTCTTCTACTGGAAGGAGGGCAAGCTCTACGCCGGACCGCCGTGGGACTTTGACCTCTCCGCCGGAAACGGCAATCCGGAGACACATCCCTCCTACACCAACAAGATCAAGACGGACGGGCTGCTCGCTGCCAATCAGCACTTCTGCCGCCGTCTGCTGATGGTGCCGGAATTCCGCGACGAGGTGACGGCGCTGTACCAAAAGCATTACGCCGATTTCGAGCAGATCTATCTGCCCGGCGGCCTGATGGACCAGCTCGCGGATGAATACATGGACATCTTCCTGCACACGCATGAGGTGTGGGGCGGCATCGAGCGGAAATACGCAAACTATATGCGTCTGGCGGATCCGACCTACGAGGAGAACATGGAATTTCTGCGGAGCTGGCTGCTTGCGCACAACGCGTGGCTGTCCGGATATTACGAGATTTTCGGGAAGCCGGAGGCGCCGGTCGAGGGAGACATCGACTGCAACGGCGCGCTGACATTATCGGACGCGGTGCTGCTGGCACGGATCATCGGGGAGGTGCCGCACACGACCGCGCCGGAGGACATCGGCGTGCGGGGCGATCTGGACGAGAACGGGCTCCTGACAAGCGTGGATTTCCGGCTGCTGATCGACCTTCTGAACAAAGCAGGGAATCCGTAAAAGCGGAACCCCCGCGCACATCAGGACAAAAAACGCCGCAGCATTCTGACAACGGTCAGGACGCTGCGGCGTTTGGTTTTTTTCTTACTCTTTGTCCATATCCACAAACTGCTGCAAGGTCATCGTACCCTTCACCAGTGCCATAAACCGGTCGTTGTAGCGGTCAATCGTCTGCGCGGAGACGAACAGCATATACTTGAACTGCTCCTCGCCGAGCTGACTGTCGATGAAGCTTGCCGTCATGCGGAAGCGGATCTCACCGTCGTTGATGTCATAATCAAAGCTGCCGTCGATCATGCCGTAGTTCGCAACGGAAACCGCGATGGCCGCCTCCACGCGCTTGTCCTCCGGCGCCTTAAAGGGCATCGGGGAGAGCAGGCTGACGATCTCGCGCTCCGCACGGACCAGAATAATCATATCCATCGGAATGTCGTCGCCGTTGACCGTACAGCGGATGATGTAGTCATCCTCGCGCTTTTCGGTGTCATAGCGGAAGCTGATGCCGTCGAGCATCGAGCAGATCGACTGGTATACCTTCTCCGCATTCTGAAGTTCTGCTGCACTTGCCATGTGTTTGTCCTCCTTTGAAATGTAGTCTGCCGGAATAATCATATTATAAACCGAAACAGGTATCTTGTCAAGCAAGATGCGGATTTCTGTGAATCTATACAAGATTCCGGCAAAACAGTTGTGCAGTTTTCCGCCGAAGGCTGTGAAAACATGAATTTTTCAGCTGAGACTTTCTTTTTTCCGGAAAATATGATATAATAGAATTGAGTATTGCCGTCTGCCGGAGCACCGGCAGCGGAAAGGAAGGTCCGAAATGAACGAACAGGTCTATTCGCTCGGCATAGATGTCGGCTCGACCACCGTAAAAACCGTTGTCATCAACGAGCGGCACGAGATTCTCTCGCGCTGCTATCAGCGGCATATGTCCCGTGTGCGCGAAACCGTCACGGAGCAGCTCACCGCACTGCAGAAGCAGTTTCCGGAGGCGGCATTCCGCCTCTGCATCACCGGCTCGGCGGGACTCGGCCTTGCGCAGAGCGCAGGCATCCCCTTCGTACAGGAGGTCCACGCGGCGTTTCTCGCCGTGAAGGCTGAATATCCGAATGCCGATGTGGTCATCGAGCTGGGCGGCGAGGACGCCAAGATGATTTTCCTGACCGGCGGCGTGGAGCAGCGCATGAACGGCTCCTGCGCGGGCGGCACCGGTGCCTTCATCGACCAGATGGCGACGCTTCTCGGCATCAGCGCGGATGAGCTCGACCGGCTCTCGCTCGACGCGGAAAAGCGCTATCCGATCGCCTCGCGCTGCGGCGTGTTCGCAAAGTCCGATATCCAGCCGCTGCTCAATCAGGGCGCAAGGCGGGAGGACATCGCCGCGAGCATCTTTCAGGCGGTCGTGGACCAGACGGTTTCCGGTCTGGCACAGGGCAGAACAATCGAGGGCACCGTGCTGTTTCTGGGCGGACCGCTCTCCTTCCTGCAGGGACTGCGGGCGGCCTTTGTCCGGACGCTGAAGCTCGATGACGAGCACGCGATTTTCCCGGAGACCGCACCGGTCTTCGTCGCATACGGCTCGGCGATGTACGCGGAGCAGTCCGTCAGCCCGATGACGCTCGAAGAAGCGCTCAGCAAGCTCGCCCACGCGAAAACCGGCGGCAACACCGTCACCAGCCCGCCGCTCTTTGCATCCCGCAGCGAATATGAGGACTTTGTGGAACGCCACCGCGCCCACGACCTGCCGTTTGCCGACCTGCGCACCGTCACCGGAAACGCCTATCTCGGCATCGACGCCGGCTCGACGACGACCAAGCTCGTGCTGATTACGGAAAAGGGCGAGCTGCTGTATCAGTATTACGCCGCAAACCGCGGCCAGCCGCTCGACCGCATCGTCAAGCAGCTGAAGGAAATCTATGCGCAGATGAACCCGGACCTTCACATCCGCGCATCGGCGGTCACCGGCTACGGCGAGGACTTCATCCGCGCCGGCCTCGGCATCGACTTCGGCATCGTCGAAACGGTCGCGCATTTCAAGGCGGCATCGTACTTCTGCCCGGATGTTGATTTCATCATGGACATCGGCGGACAGGATATCAAATGCTTCAAGATCCGCAATCACAGCATCGACAGCATCATGCTGAATGAGGCCTGCTCGTCCGGCTGCGGTTCGTTCATCCAGAGCTTTGCGCAGGCGCTTGGCTATGATATCGCGGAATTCTCGCAGCTCGGACTGTTCGCCGCGCATCCGGTCGATCTCGGCTCGCGCTGCACGGTCTTCATGAACAGCTCCGTCAAGCAGGCGCAGAAGGACGGCGCAACCGTCGAGGACATCTCGGCAGGCCTTTCCTCGTCGATCATCAAGAACGCGGTCTACAAGGTCATCCGTGCAAAATCGGTCGAGGAGCTCGGCAAAAACATCGTCGTGCAGGGCGGCACCTTCTTAAATGACGCCGTGCTGCGTTCCTTTGAGATTGAGCTGGGACGCGATGTCATCCGTCCGGCGATCTCCGGTCTGATGGGCGCCTTCGGTGCGGCGCTGTACGCCAGAGAGCACGCCCCCGCCGAGACCTCCACGATCTCAAAAGAGGCGCTTGAACACTTCAGCTATCAGACGCGCAGCGCAAAATGCGGCGGCTGTACCGCGCACTGCGCACTGAATGTCGTCATCTTTCCCGGCGGCGGCAGATACATCTCCGGCAACCGCTGTGAAAAGGGCGCAGGCAAGTCCAAAAATGCGGACATCCCCTCGCTCTATGAGTACAAGTATCAGAAGATTCTCGACTGTGCGGCGAAAAAGCCCGCCGGCAAGCCCGTCGCAACGGTCGGCCTGCCGCTGGCGCTGTCCTATTACGAGCAGATGCCCTTCTGGACGACGCTGTTCACAAGACTCGGCTTTGCCGTCCGGCTCTCCCGCGAGAGCGACCGCGGCGTCTACTACGAGGGACAGCACACGATCCCGTCTGACACCGTCTGCTATCCGGCAAAGCTCGCTCACGGCCATGTCGAGGACCTGCTCAATCAGGGCGTCGATTTCATCTTCTGGCCGTGCATGAGCTATAACTTCAACGAGGGTGCAAGCGACAACCACTACAACTGCCCCGTCGTCGCCTATTATCCGGAGCTGCTGCGCGCAAACAATGCGCGGCTGACCGACAAAAACTTCATCACGCCCTACATGGACTTCAACCACAAAAAGGGAATGCTGCTCGCACTGAAGCGGGCGCTCCGCGGATACCGGTATACCGCAGACCTCAAGGAAGCGCTGCTCGCGGCCTATGAGGCGCAGAACCAGTTCCGCATGGCAAATGCCGCAGAGGCCAGACGCATGGTCGATGCGGCGCGGGCTGCCGGCAGAAAGATCATCGTGCTGGCCGGACGCCCCTATCACATCGACAAGGAAATCAATCACGGCATCCACAAGCTCATCACAAGCCTCGGCATGGCGGTCATCAGCGAGGACGCCGTCGCGGCGCTGGCACAGCCCGGCAAGCTCGGCGTGCTGAACCAGTGGACCTATCACGCCCGGCTCTACCGTGCGGCACGGTATGTCACGACCCAGCCCGATATGCAGCTCGTGCAGCTTGTCTCCTTCGGCTGCGGCATCGACGCGGTGACCACCGACGAGGTGCGCGCCATTCTGGAGCGCGGCGGCAAGCTCTACACGCAGCTCAAGATCGACGAAATCAACAATCTCGGCGCCGCAAGGATCCGTCTGCGCAGTCTGGTCGCGGCGATGGAGGACGCCGCGGAAAGCGGCAGACCGTAAAGCCTCCGCAGAAAAGAACATATAAAACTGTCAGAACAGAAAAAAGGAAGATGCAAAATGCAATTCATTGACCAGCTTCGTGCAGAGGTGCGTCTGCACGGCGACATGGAAACGGATTTCCGCAGCCGGCGCTATCATCAGGCGCGGAATCTCGCCGCGAAATATGTGGACATGATCGAGGAAGCGGCCAGAATCGCGGCACGCAGCGGAAAATATGAGCGGCTGGAGGAGCGCGCACTCATCAGCGGCTTTCTCGCCGTCAGCGAGAAGGACTTCGAGGAACCGCTCATCCTGACCGAAAAGCACAAGCGGTTCATGCACCGCAAAACGCATGAAATCGCGCTCAACCCCGAAAACGAGCTGTTCGCGGTATTCCTTTCGGCCTTCCGGCAGCTCTGCGAGGCGGAGCATATCATCTGTCACCCGTTTCAGGCGCAGATCCGGGACTGCGAGGGAAAGCTCTGCTATCACACACTGCCCGTGACGCTGAAAAAGCCGAAAAAAGAGCAGATTGAAGCGCTGGGCTTCCCGTATCAGATCGAATTCTGAGGAGGTGCGGACATGACAGTCGAAACCGTCCGCGAAGACCGCTTTTCGGAATCGCTCCGGCAGGCGGCAGCAACGCACAGTGCCGCGCAGATTGATCTGCAAAGCCTGCTGTTTCAGCAGGGCAGAGACATCGCACGGGCATATGTGGACATGATGAAAAGCTATGCGCAGCTGACTGCCCGCTCCGGCAATTATGTTCCGGAGGGCGACCGGCTGACCGTCACCGGCTTCTGCCGCGTCGAATCGGCGCACTTCGGAAAGGAGCCGCTGTTTATCGAGGAAAAAGTACATCAGGGGAGCATCTGGACAGCCCGCCTTTCGGAGCTCGGCCGGCGCGTCACCCGCAGAATTGCACTGCACAGCACAGATCTCTTTGAGGCCTTTTGCACGGGCTTTGCGGAGTTCTGCGCCGCGGAGGGCATCCGGACAAGCGCGCTTTCCGTTCTCGTGCGGAAAAAGGACGGCAGCACGGAATACCGCGCACTGCCCGCCGAAATCGCCGCATCGGAATATGCGGAAAGCGTCGGGTATGTTTACAGCATCACCTTCTGACAACATCCAGCAAAGGGGAGAATGAACATGAAAAAAGGAACACTGCTTTCCGTCCTGACCGGCCTTGTGCTGACGGTGCAGTCCGGTGCCGTGCTGCCGGTGCAGACCGCAGCCGCCGGAGAGATCGCGCATGACGCATCCCGCAATGTGCAGGAGGAGGGCGTCGGCAATCCGTTTCATTTCGGGGAGCGCATGGCGCCGGAGAATACGCCGGTCGACGAGCTGCGCGCCATCAACCACAAAATGACCGTGCAGCAGGTCAAGTACGCGCTTTACAAGGAGATTGACGAGCACTGGGATCTCATCACCGTGCGCTTCGGTCAGACGGAGCGCGAAAAGGTCTATGCGCTGTTTCTGGGCGTCGGCACGCTGGAATCCACCCTAGGCGGCAACGGCGACGGCGCCGACATTGAGACGGCGTTCTCCGAGGGCTTCGGCGTCAGCTCCGCACACGCCTACGGTACGCTGCAGACGGCCGTGACGGCCTTCCGCGATCCCGGCACCAGCTTCATGCAGGAGGAGGATGTGCCGGAGCTGGAATGGTATGACCTGACGAAAAACAATTTCTACGACGCGATCATTTCCAACCACATGGGCGTCCGCAAGATCATCCACTTCATCCGGCAGGCGATGGTCGATTACAATCTGACCGGATGGCAGGTCGTGCGCGGTGCGCTCAAGGGACACAACACCGGCTGGGCAAACTTCACCAGCGACGACGACGGCTACTATAAGAATTACCCCGACGAAGGCGCGGCGCTGGCACAGTGGTACTACGAAGAAGGCCACCTCTACGACAATGTGTTCACATGGACAAAGGGCGAAGTCGCCGCCAAGCAGCGCGCCGGCAACCCGTGGGAGGACTGGTGGTATGACAGGGAGCCGAGCCTCGAAGAAATCACCGAGAAGCCGAAGACCACCGAATCCACGACCACAACGACCGCCACAACCACGACGACGACCACGCTGACCGAGTACACCGAATCGACAACGACGGAGGATTCCTCGGAAATCGGGCCGGCCGTTCTGCCCGGAGATGTAGACACAAACGGTCAGGTGCAGGTCGCGGATGCCGTGCTGCTGGCGCGGTATCTCGCAGAGGACAAGGTGACCGTCACGGCGCAGGGCAAGCTGAACGCCGATCTGGACGGCACCGACGGGCTCTCCGCCGATGACCTCGGCGCCCTGCTGCGGAAGCTGGCAGGGCTGGCGTGA
>JAILIG010000020.1 GCA_024695445.1 Oscillospiraceae bacterium | reverse complement strand
AGTCGCCGTCGAGCTGACCGAGCTTTGCAAGCGACGCCCGCATATCCTTGATGTTGCCGCCCTTGAAATCCACTCTGCCGACACCGTCGCGGAACAGCGTATCGCCGGTGAACAGCAGGTCGCCGTGCCGGAAGCAGCAGCAGCCCGGTGTATGTCCCGGCGTGTGCAGCACCGTAAAGGTCAGCTCATCGGAGAATTTCAGGCAGTCGCCGTCCTCAAAGGTCCGGATGCCGGCGGCATCGGGGCAGCGGTACTGTGCGCCGTAGCCAAGCTGCACGGCAAGCGAATATTCCGACGACAGCACCATATCGCGGTCGAGGGGATGCACATAAAGCGGAATGCCGGTCTGCTCCATGATCTCCGACGCGGCGCCGAAGTGGTCAAAATGCGCGTGCGTCAGCAAAATGGCAAGGGGTTTGAGTTCCTGCCGCGACAGCTCGCTCAGAATATAGTTTCCCTCCGCACCCGGATCAATCAGCACGGCGTTTTTTTCGTCATCGTATACGATATGGCAGTTTGCCTCCAGATCTCCGACCGGAAGCGTCAGAACACGAAGCATAGTTTTCTCCTTTCAGTCCGCAGACATCTCTGTCAGCCGCTCCGTCAGATGACGGTAAGCGGCGCCCCAGTCCTTCTGCGGGTCATACAGGCACAGATGCGGAATGTCCAGCTTTTCCAGAATGGCAAGCTCCCTGCTCTGCCGCTCTTCCAGCGCAGCGATATAGCCGTCAAAGCCGGTCAGTCCGTGCGCTTTTCCGTAGCCGCCGTTACAGTGGTAGTCCGTGACGGCATTGCACCATTCCTCCCCGCGTTCGGGCAGCGCCGCACGGATGCTGTCGGCAATCCGGCTGTTCCGCAGATAGACAACGACAGGGTCCAGCGGGGAAATGATCTCCGCAATTTCGCCGATGTATGCGGCGGACTCTGCCGGCGTCTGATTGAAGCGCATCATCGTCTCGCACATCGGATTCTGCAAGAAGACGCAGTTAAACACATAGTGCCGCGTTCCGATGCCGTTGACAAACCGGCGCCACTTGTCGAGCATCAGCGGCTTTTCCGTCTCCCACGGCAGAAAGTCATAGATTTTGAACGGGAGCAGGCGCGCAAACAGCGGCGTCTCCCGAAAGGCGGCAAGCGGTACCAGATAACCGTTCATCAGCGGTTCTGCCGCCTTGAGAATCTGCCGGCGCTCCGACCCGAAAAATCCGGCAAGCGCTGCCTCATCCAAAAAAGCATGAAATTCATAATCGGCAGGGTGATCGCCCGTCCCCTCGTCCACGGCGGTCATGCCGAACTGCTCTGCGATGAACTTCGTCACAGTGCTCTTGCCGGAGCAGGGCAGCCCCTCCGCCAGAATCAGTCTGTGCTGCATCGGTCGGTTCCTCCTCTCTCAGTAAGCGGCACGCTCCGCCGAGATGACATCCCGGACGGTCTGGAGCTTTGCGAGCAGACCGGTCAGCACCTCACGCGAGCCGACCGAAACCGTTGCCTCCAGCAGTGCATTGCCGTTTTTCAGCATATGGAAATTGAAATTGGACACCGGAATATGCGCCTCATTGAGCACGGCCGTGATATCGTTCAGCAGGCCCATGCGGTTGACGCACAGCACCTCGATCTTGACCTGCATTTCCGTCGCGGGCGCATTCGAGGCCCACTGCGCGGGAATCCAGCGCGCAAGCTCCTCCGGATCGCCGCGGCTGAGCGCCTCCTTGTACTTTTTGCACTCCTGCGTGTGAATCGACACGCCGTGTCCCATCGTCGAGAAGCCGACGATTTTTTCACCCTGCAGCGGCGAGCAGCAGCGTGCAAGCTTGACCTCCAGATTGGCAAGGCCGTCTAAAATCACGCCGGAGCTGCTCTTCTGAGGCTTGCGCAGCACCTCCGGAGAGACGAACTGCTGCTCCGCAGAGGCGCCGTACCGCCGGATATACGATTCGCGGATGCGCGGCATCAGCTTGGTCATCGACAGGCCGCCGTAGCCGATTGCCGCATAGAAATCGTCCAGTGTCTCACAGTTCGGCTGGCGCAGGTCCTCCTTCAGAATCGTCAGAAGCTGCTCCGGCGTCACGGGAATGCGCATTCTGCGGCACTCGTGCTCGAGCTGCGCTCTGCCGTTGACGATATTCTCCGGACGGCGCTCATGCTTGAACCACGAACGGATTTTTGCACGCGCCTCGTTGGTCTTGACGATGTCGAGCCAGTTGCGGTTCGGGCCCTTGTTCGGATCCTTGCTGGTGATGATCTCGCAGACCTCGCCGGTGTTGAGCTGATAGGACAGCTGGACGATCTTGCCGTCCACCTTTGCGCCGACGGTGCGGTGTCCGATCTGCGTGTGGATGTGGTACGCGAAGTCGATGACCGTGGAGCCGACCGGCAGACTGACCGGATCGCCTTTCGGCGTCATGACGACAATATCCTCCGGCGCGATGTCGGTCTTGATCGTGTTGACCAGCTCCTCCGGATCGTCGCTCGCCTGCTGGGTTTCCAGCACCTGCCGGATCCACGCGATGCGCGAATCGAGCACGGTCTTGCCCTGAATGCTCTCCTTGTATTTCCAGTGCGCGGCGACGCCGTATTCCGCGTTGGCGTGCATCTCCCAGGTACGGATCTGCACCTCGAACGGGATGCCCTCCTTGCAGAGCACGGAGGTGTGCAGCGACTGGTAGCCGTTCGGCTTCGGGTTAGCAATATAGTCCTTAAAACGGTTCGGAATCGGGCGGAACATATCGTGAACCAGTCCCAGAACACTGTAACATTCGGTGACGGTCGTCACGATGACGCGAACCGCATATTTATCATAAATCTCGTCGATGCTCTTGTGATGCACATAGACCTTCTTGTAGATGCCGTAAATGCTCTTGACACGCCCGTCAATCTGCGGCGGCGTCACGAAGTCCAGCGCACGGAAGCGCTCTGCAATCCGCGCCTTGATCGACTCGATGAACGCCTCGCGCTCCTCCTTGTTGTTTTCGAGCAGACTCTCGATATCCGCATAGGCATACGGATCGAGGTAGTAAAACGCGAGGTCTTCGAGCTCCTCCTGCACCGAGGTAATGCCGAGGCGGTGCGCGATCGGCGCATAGACATTCATCGTCTCAAAGGCGGTGTTGTGCTGCTTGTGCTCTGGGCGGTACTGCAAGGTCCGCATATTGTGCAGGCGGTCGGCCAGCTTGATAATCATGACGCGGATATCCTGCGACATCGCCAGCAGAATCTTCATGACATTCTCCGCCTGCTGCTGCTCCTTGCTGAAGGTCGGAACCTTGGCCAGCTTGGTCACGCCGTCCACGAGCATGGCCACATCGTGTCCGAAGCGCTTTTTGACATCCTCAAGCGTCGCGGCGGTGTCCTCGACAACATCGTGCAGCAGTGCCGCGCAGAGCGTATCCGTATCCATGCCAAGCTCCAGCAGGATATACGCGACGGCGACCGGATGCACGATATACGGCTCACCGGATGACCGCGTCTGTCCCTTGTGACACTGTGCCGCGTATTCATACGCCGCAATCAGCTTGGAAATGTCATACTGCCGGTCATCGGTCAGAATTTTGCCGATGATCATATCAATCGTATAGGTTCTGTCTCTGATGTCAGGCATATGCGCCCTCCTCTCCGGTGTGCTGCCGTTCAGTCGAAAAGGTTTTCCTCAGAACGGCTCAAAAGCTTCTGTTTCTCCCGCTCATATTCGCTTTCTGAAAGATACCCGCATTTTAGATCACTGTAAAGCCTGTCAAGCTTTTCGGCGATTTTCGCATCGCTCAGGCGGCCGTTCTTCGACGGCCAGCCGTATTTCCGGACTGCCGCGATATTGACGGCCAGATCGGTAATTCCGGCAAGCAGCAGCGCGCTGCCCAGAATTTTGCCGACCACACCGCTCAGCTCCGCCAGAACCAGCTTGACCAGCATCGGCACAATCAGCAGGACATCAAATGCGTTCAGATCGGGAGCTGCCGACTCTCCGGCAAAAAGGCCCGCAAGCAGCAGAAAGGCGCCGAACACGGCCAGAACGGTGCCGCGCACCAGTGTAATTTTACGCGGATTCACCCGGTCTCATCCCTTTCTGCTTCGGTGCCGCACAGCAGCCGCCTTTTTTTCTCATCATATTCCGCATCGGTAATCAGGCCGTCTGAAAGCTGACGGTCCAGATCGTCCAGTGCTTCGGCAAGGTCCTTTTCATCCGCCGACGGCGAACCGGTGCTGCGCGAATGCTTCACCTCCAGGATGCCCCAGATCACAAGTGCCGCGCCGACGACGGCCAGTTCCAGGCCGGCTGATTCTCCGATGCCCTTCATCACATCTCCTGCCGCCGCCTTAATAATCAGCGGAAAAACCAGCAGCACATCAACCACATTGATGTCCGGCTGCTTCGGCGTCGAAAGCAGCGCGCCCAGGAAAAGCGGCACACCGATCAGAAACAGAGCAGCGCCTTTTACGATGCGGCCGATGCCGTCCGGGACAGAGGGCTCATACCGGCCTTGAAAGCGTTTGACGGAACGGTAAACCCAAAATCCGATGATGATTGCCAAAAGGATCACAGCCATCGAATCACCTTCTTATCGCACGGGATTATGACACAGTCGCCGCCGGAACCGGACTTCCCGCAAGGCGCAGCAGCTCCAGATAGCATCCGGATTCCGTAAGCTCGCGCTTGGATGCAGCGGGCAGTCTGGTCAGTGTATCGGCCGCGGCATCGTAGTGCATCAGGCCGAGCTCGCTGAAAATATCCGCGCAGATGCGCGCACGGCAGCGGTTCATGCCGGATGCGGCCAGCTTTTCACAGATCCGCGCCACGGTCACCGGCTGTGTGCCGACGGTCTTGTAGACCGCGACCAGATCAGCTCTGTGCGGGCACATCCGCTGATAATAGGCAGCGGGGAGCGTCTCGCCGCGGCGGTAGCTCTCGTAGGCCGCCTGTGCCGCAATGGCCTGCTCCTGCGCCTTTTCCGAAATGCGCCAGTCCTCAACGCGCAGGCTCAGCAAATTGTTTCCGTTATACTGCCGCACCTCCGCGCCGACCAGAAAGTCCAGCACGGCGCCCGGCTGAATGCCGGTTTCTTCGGGCGACATCCGGAACAGCACGGCGTCCAGCGAGGCACGGTCCCTGCGGAGCTGCAGCTTCGTGTGCGCGCCGCCGGACAGCGGATAGATCGCCGCCACCTGCATTTTCTCCAGAACGAACAGCGGCTTCTCGTTTCCCTCTCCGAAGGGTTCCAGAATGCCCAGTCCGGCGACATTCTGTACGGTCAGCGCCTGCGGGGGCACGGAGCCCTCCGCATGGACGGTCAGCACCGGCATCACGGGGTTGTGCTCCGCCGCATACTGCTGGATTGCCGCGCAGAAGGCCGGCTGCTCCGCCTCGGAAACCGTAAAGCCGCCCGCGCCGGGATGTCCGCCGTAGCGGATCAGATGCGGCGCACAGGCGTGCAGACATTCAAATACCGAGAAATCGCCGAAGCTGCGCGCAGAGCCGCGGTAACCGTCCGGCTCCCGCGACATGAGGAAGCAGGGCTTGCCGAAGCGTTCCAGCAGCCGCGCCGCGACGATGCCGATGACGCCGTGATGCCAGTTTTCACCGGAAAATACCAGCACCCGCTGGCAGACCAGCGAGGGATCCGCCGTGATGCGTTCGAGAATCTCCCTGAAAATGACCTGTTCGGTCTCGCGCCGCTCCTGATTGAGCGCGTGAATCTGACCGGCCAGCAGCTGTGCCTCGTCCGGATCGTCGGTCAGAAAGAGCTTTGCCGCCAGCGAGGCCGAGGCAAACCGTCCCGCCGCATTGATGCGCGGGATGAGCTGGAAGGACGCCGCCGTCGCCGAAACGGGCTCGCCCTCCTCCATGCCGCAGACCGCCATCAGCGCGAGCAGTCCCATGCGCTCGGTATTGGCCAGCAGCTCCAGTCCGCGCCGGACGAGAAAGCGGTTTTCGCCGTCCAGCGGCATGACATCGGCAATCGTGCCGAGTGCGGCAAGGTCGCCGAACTGCTCCAGCGCCGGCTCCCATTCACCGCCGTCGAGCGCCGCAATCAGCTTCAGTACGACGCCGGCGCCGCAGATCGTCTTATACGGGGAAAGATCGTCCGGCCGGAACGGATCCACGACCGCGGCCGCTTCCGGCAGACTGTCGCCGGGGCGGTGGTGGTCGGTGACGACCAGATCCATGCCCAGCTCCCGGATCAGCTTTGCCTCCTCGACTGCCGAGATGCCGTTATCGACCGTAATGATGAGGTTCACGCCGTCCTCTGCCAGCTCCCGGATCTGCTCTGCGCGCATTCCGTAGCCCTCGGTGCGCGTCGGGATGTACCACCTGACATCCGCACCGGCACAGGTCAGCCAGTCGGTCAGCATAACGGTCGAGGTCACGCCGTCGCAGTCGTAGTCGCCGTAGACGCAGATGCGCTCCTCATGTTCGAGCGCCGCAAGGATCCGGTCAACCGCCTTCTGCATATCCGTCAGCAGAAACGGATCAGAGAGCTCTGCCGTGTCCAGCAGTCTGCTGGCCGCCTCCAGAGACTCCACACCGCGTGCGACCAGCACCTCGGCGCAGAGCTGCGAAATGCCGCCCTGTATGCGCAGTTTCTCTGCCTTTTCTCTGTCTGTTTTCCCGATTTCCCAACGCTTTGGCAATCCTGCCACCTCCGTTCCGGCGCAGCGCGTATCTGCACCGTCCTGCATTCGTATCCCGCACTTCGGCGGAACATTCCATTTTATATTATACCATTCTTTGCGCAGAATTGCAAGATGCTGCGTCCGATTTCACAAAATATATGCCCGTCAGCTCCGGCCTGCTGCGGGCATACGGCAAACGCCCGCCGGTTCTAAACCGGCGGGCGTCTTTCTCAGGGAATTATTTTTTCTTCTGCTTTTCCTGTTTGTCCTGCTTTGCGTCCTCCGGATCGGGGCCGTCACCTGCGGCCGGCTCCTCCCCGTTTCCAGCGGCAGCTGCATGGCGGCGGCGGTAGTCCTCGGAGATCGCCTGCACCATAGCCATACCGACATAGACCAGGAACAGCACCATTTCCAGGCCGACGACCGGATAGAGTACCTTCCTGATACCGGTACGGATAACCGAGTACGCATCCGAAGTCGCCGGAACCAGCACATTGTACGCATTGGCCAGCGAGACATTCTCGAAGTAGTCGTCCGCGGTCTGCTTCGTGACATCAATCATTGTATTGATCGTGTTATTGAGCTTTTCGAGGTCCTTCTCGACGCGTGCGACCTTGGAGCCGCTGCTGAAGGAATTTCGGTTCAGCGTAGCCAGTCTGTCATTGTAATACTCGACCGCTTCCTTGGTCTCGGCGATGTCGTTGGCCGCGGAGCTGACGCGGTTAATCAGCTTGTCGTACTCATCCGACGCGATGCTGGACTGCGTGTTGATGGTCGAGTCGGAGAAGATGATGACCTGATCCTTCTCGTAGCCCTTGAGCAGATCCTGAAGGGTGGTCAGATGGTCCTCCTGCGTCTTGAGCTGACGGTTCAGATCCTCGATGCGGTACTCATAGTATGCCTGCAGGCGCTCCGGATCCTTGGAGATGTTGTTCGTTCTGAGGAAGGAGTCCAGCATGGCAATGTCCATCGTCTGGACAGAGGTGATCGACTCACGGATATCGGCGAAGGTGTAGCCGGTGACCGTCGAGCGGAACCGCGTGGAATCGTCATCAGCCAGCTTGTTGATATAGCGCTTGAGTGCCTTCAGCGTCGCGTTGAACTTATCGAGCGCCTCGGCGTAGTCATACTCGGTGTAGTCGCTTGTGACGAGCGCGACGCCGAGCGGATCGTTGTAGCCGTACTTTTTGAAGAAATAGTCGCGGAACGAATCGAGCATTGCATTGAGGAGCTGCACGGCGTCCTCGCGGCTGATGCCGACATCGCTGAAATTAAAGGTGATCTTGTACTGCGTGGAATACCAGGTAGTGGCAAGCATCTGCTGTGCGGCATTGAGCTGACCGCTGGCCGCATCCTGATACAGGTGGCCGTAGGTTGTCAGCTTGTCCACCGCATCGGGCGGAATGATGCTGTCGATGTCAATGCCCTGACGGACCGGCTCGACCATCGCCGCGTCCATGCCGCGCGTCTCCAGTGCCGCCTGAATGACACCGGCATTTGCGAGCATACTGTATGCGTTGAAGGAACCGCCCTTCGGATCCTTGCCCTTCTCGATGCCGTCGTAAGAGAAGCTGACCAGCGCCTCGACCGGCGTCTGCGATCTGGCGCTGAAAATGATGCTGACGCCGACAATGATGCCGCCCAGAACGATCGAGGTCAGAAGCCATGCGACAAAATACTTCTTCATCTTCCGGAACACCATCGGGAACGAGACAATGACCTCATCCGGATGCCGCTCTTCATTTTTCAGAATCAGATTGACATTCCGGCTCTGTTCATCCTGTACGGTCTTTTCAATATCCGCCATTTGGCACCTCCGTAAATTACACAGAAAAATCCCGTCCGCAAGCACTTTTTACAGTGGGACAGACTATCTAAAAGTATATCATATTTCGCGTGAAATCGCAAGCGCCGCGCCGCAGCGCAGGGAAAATTCTCTTTTTTGCACAAATTTCAGAATCCGTCCGTTCCCGAATCTGCTAAAGCACCGTTTTCGCGGCACATTTCCGCCGGCGCAACTGTGAACTTATCCGGATTTCGCTTGACAATACGGTTAATATATGGTATAATAGCCAAAAGCCGGTTGATACCGGACTGCCGGTTTCACGGCAGGCCGCACCGGCTTCAGACCGGCTGATGAGGAGGCGGATTCGTATGATCTACACGCAGGATTCCGGCACAATCTCAAAGGAGGAGCTCCGCAGCCGCGGGGAAGCGCTCGAGGAGAAGCTCCAGAGCTCGGTGCTCGCAGAGCAGGACAAGCAGTCAGAAATGATGGAATATCTGAACCTGCTTCAGAATCAGCGCGCCGCCGATGTCGGCGTCTGGTTCAGCGAAAGAATGCTGGAACGGGTAAGCAGTGCGTTTGCCGCACACCCGACCGTCGAGCTCGCGGTCGATCAGCTCTATGCCTGTATGCTGCTGCAGCAGTTTCACCTGATGCAGTTTGACGCCTGGCGCGCACATCCCGCGATCGTGCAGTGCCAGAATGCGCTCTCCCTGCTGCGTGCAGAGGGGAAATGGTCGGACAGCCTGCGCTACTGCCAGTGTACCGCGGACACCTACGCGGAGGCCGCGTTCTGGCCGGAGGCCTTTGCCTATGCAAGAAGCTCCCACCGCTGCGTGCGCGAGCTGGTGCAGCAGGGCATCACCGTACTGGAAAACGGTGAGCTGCTCGATCTGAAGGACAGCGCCTACATGATGTGCATTTACGCGCTGCACACCGCGGACGGCATCAGTGACGCCGTCAAAAGCGAGCTGACGCAGGACCTCGGTGCAGAGGACTTTGCCGCGGTCTGTCAGGAGGTCATGGAAAACCGCGACGAAACCGTGACCGATCCGGTGGAGATGACGCCGGAATACCTCGCCATCCGCTACGAGCTGGAGGAGAAAATCGACGAGGCACTGGAGCATGAGCGCGGTTATTACGATTTCTGCAAGGAATACTGGATGGTCAAGCGGCTCATCCTCCGCAGTGATTACGGGATTCACTGGAAGTCCCCCGCCGCCCTCAATCCGAATTCGGAATTTCACTGAAAAAACACGCGCTGCCGCCCTGAAAAAAGGCGGCAGCAGCTTTCCGGTCAGACAGGAGGAACGGATGATGTTGTTTCGGGAACCGGCAAGAAAAAAGCAGGCGCTTTCCGCAGAGGACTGCATCGGGGTGCTGAAATCGCAGAAGCGCGGTGTGCTCTGTGTCAACGGTGACGGCGGCTATCCGTATGCGGTGCCGCTCAATTACCGCTACTGCGCGGAGGACGGCAAGCTCTATTTCCACGGCGGAAAGACCGGCCACAAGATCGACGCCATGCAGCGGGACGCGAGGGTTTCCTTCTGCGTGACGGACGAAGGCACGCCCGATCCGGAAAACTGGTGGCTGACTTTCCGGAGCGTCATCGTCTTCGGGCGCATCGAGTGGGCGGAAAGCTATGAGGAAACGGTGCGCATCAGCCGGGAAATCTGCAAAAGCTTCCCCTGCAGCGAAGCGTATATTGCGGACGAAATCAGCAGATACGGCAAAGCGACGCTCTGCTTTGTGCTCACACCGGAGCACATCACGGGCAAGCGCGTCACGGAGCGGTAGCGCGCACACCCCGTCCGGCGAACAGCGGAAAAGACCGGTTTCTCCTGACAGAACGCAGATTTGTTAATCTTTCCAAATCATATATTTATATCCGCAAATTGCTTTTACAATATGACAAAAATTCAGCACAGGCCTGCTTTACAGGCGTTTTTGATTGACAAGTGATACAAAAAGTGCTATAATCTTTTGTATAGATTGCATGGTAAATCGGGGGAAACCGTGTGTTGCCGGTCAGAGATTCCATGCGTTACGATGAATCCATAAGAATTGCATTGCCTTGCGTTTGCGCTGTGAAAAAGACTGCCGGACTGCATGGCATTGCTTTTTCCGGCAGGGTGCTGAGAAATACAGTCAGGGCGCATCAGATCAGAAAAGAGAAAGAAAGACCGAAAATGCGGAGGAATGAAAGTTGAAACCGATTTTCCAGAAGTTCAAGCACCGAAAGATCGCGCTGGCCGTTGCCGATGCAGTGATCGTCTCCATGTCGGCGATTGTCTCGGATTTTATCCTGTCGCTGCTGCACCGCAGCATTCCCGATCAGGTGCTGCTGGTCAGTATGTTTCTTTCCGTCGTCGCCTGCTTCGGCTCGCTGGCGATGTTCGGCGCATACAGCAAGATGTGGCGGTACTTCAACGGGAAGGATTACCTCTCCTGCGTGTACGGCATCATGCTCGGCATCGCCGTCTCGCGGCTGTTCATGCTGTTTTTCCACTATCCCGTGCCGTGGACCTATGTCTGCCTGCATATGCTGCTGGCCCTGACGGGCATCTGCCTGTTCCGTCTGATTTTCAAGACAACCTTCATCGACCTGACGGCCGCCGGACGGGAGGAGGCAAAGCACAAGCGGACCATGATCGTCGGCGGCGGACGCGCCTGCCGGATGCTGCTGAGCGAGATCCGCAATGCGCAGAACTCGCCCTATGCCGAGGATAAATCGACGGCGGCCTACAACCCCGTCTGCATCGTTGACGACGAATACTCCAAAATCGGTGAGATCATCGAGGGCGTGCAGATCGTCGGCACAACGGCGGAGATTCACCGGTTCGTCCGGGAGATGAATGTCGAGCTGATTATCTTCTGCATTCCGAGCTGCTTTGAGGAGGAGCGCAAGCGCATCCTCGACATCTGCCAGTCCACAAATCTGCCGGTCAAGGTCATCCCGTTCCTCGGCAATCTGCTCTTTGACGACGCGCACACGACGCTGATCGGACAAGTCCGCGACATCCGCGTCGAGGATTTGCTGGGGCGCGATCCGATCACCTTTGACAACGAGGACATCAAATCGTTCATCGCCGGCAAGGTCTGCATGGTGACGGGCGGCGGCGGCTCGATCGGCTCGGAGCTCGTGCGGCAGATTGCAAAGTACCGGCCGAAGCAGATCATCATTGTGGATATCTGCGAAAACTACGCCTACGACATTCAGCAGGAGCTGATTATGGAATACGGCAGCCGGCTTGATCTGGTCGTGCGCATTGCGTCTGTCCGCGACTATTACCGGATGAACCAGCTTCTGGGACAGTTCCGGCCGGATGTGGTCTTCCACGCAGCGGCGCACAAGCATGTCCCGCTGATGGAGGAGAGCCCGATGGAGGCGATTAAGAACAATGTCATCGGGACCTTTAATGTTGCGACGCTCGCGCAGTTCCACCGCGTGAAGAAATTTGTCATGATCTCGACGGACAAGGCGGTCAACCCGACCAACTGCATGGGTGCCTCCAAGCGCTGCTGCGAGATGATCGTGCAGTATTTGGCGCAGCTCCCCTGCTGCGAAACGGATTTCATCACGACGCGCTTCGGCAATGTCCTCGGCTCCAACGGCTCGGTCATTCCGAAATTCCGCCGGCAGATCGAGTCCGGCAATCCCGTGACGGTCACGCATCCGGACATCATCCGCTACTTCATGACAATCCCCGAAGCGGTGAATCTGGTGATCGAAGCGGCGGCAATCGCAAAGGGCGGCGAAATCTTCGTGCTGGACATGGGCGAGCCGGTGCGGATCGTCACGCTGGCGGAAAACCTGATCCGGATGTACGGAAAGATCCCGTATGAGGATGTGAAGATCGAATTCACAGGTCTGCGGCCGGGAGAGAAAATCAAGGAAGAACTGCTGATGAATGAAGAGGGGCTGAAAAAGACAAAGAACAAACTCATTTTCATCGGAAAACAAATTGACATCGAGCCGCAGACATTCATCGAGCGTCTGCGGGCGCTGCGCGACGCTGCGCAGAAAAATGACGAGGCAGCCGCCGTCAAAGCACTGCACGACATCGTGCCGTCCTTTGTCACTCCGGAGGAGTACAACAGCCATTATCTGGAGACGGCAAGCTGACCTGCTGCCGCGGCATGACCGGAAAGGACTGGAAGCATAATGAACGAGAGCTATTCTGTCAGGGATATCATCAATCTGCTGCTCAGCCGCATCTGGCTGATCCTCTTTATCACATTGCTGGGCGCCGGTGCCGGCTACGGAATCTCAAAGCTGGTGCTGCCCCTGAAATACTCCTCGCACATCTCCATGTATGTGCAGAGCTACACCGGAATCAGCGAAAACGCGAACAACATCAACAACATCAGCAATTCCAAGCAGCTCGTCAACACCTACATCGAGGTCATGAAGGACGATGCCGTGATGAAGGCGGTCGGCGACCGGCTCAGAGAGCAGTTTGATTCCAATACCCTTTCGCAGAATTTCAAGCTGTCGCCTGCGGGAGACATCACGCCCGCCTCGATCCGGAGCTGTCTGGCGATCAGCTCGGTGCAGGACACCTCTGCGGTCAAGGTGACCGCGACTGCAAAGAACGCGGAGGTCGCGGCGGCGATCTGCAACGATCTGACGCAGGCTGCCCCGCAGTATGTCGAGGATGCGGTCGGTGTCGGCTCGATCAATACGATCGACACGGCAAAGGTCTACAACACGCCTGTCGCACCGAATGTCAGAAAGAATACTGTGCTCGGCGGCGCTGCGGCGTGTATGCTCATCGTCATGCTGATTTTCCTGATCGACTTTTTCGACAATACCGTCAAGGACATCGACGCGCTCGGACAGAAATACGGCAAGGCGATCATCGGCGAGATCCAGGCGTTCGGCACCGAACGGAAAAAGCGCCGTCAGGATGCCGATACGCACATCCGCGTGACGGACGAAAATGTGCCGTTCTATATCGTCGAGAGCTACAAGTCGATCCGTACCAATGTGACCTTCTCGCTTTCGACCGTCGAGAAGAAGATTTTTGCGGTTTCCTCGCCGAATCCCGGCGACGGCAAATCGACAACGGCTGCGAACATCGCCATCACGATGGCGCAGGGCGGCAGCAAGGTGCTGCTCATCGACGCGGATATGCGCAAGGCCGTCATTCACAAGATCTTCGGGCTGAAGAACAAAAAGGGCCTTTCCGCCGCAATCAGCAAAATGTGCAGTCCTGAGGAGTGCATCCAGAAGAATGTTGCGGAAAACCTCGATGTCATGCCCTGCGGCGCGATTCCGCCGAACCCGTCCGAGCTGCTGGCCTCGGACAGCATGGGCGCGATGCTGGAGCAGCTGAGCAAAACATACAGCGTCATCATCATTGATACGCCGCCGGTCAACATCGTCACCGACGCCATGGAGCTGGCGAAAAATATCTCCGGAATGTTCCTCGTGCTGCGCTACGGCGTGACCACGGACGCCGATGTCGATACCGCGATCAAGAAAATCGAGTTTGCCGGCATGAATCTGTTCGGCTTTGTGCTCAACGATGTCAAGGTCAAGCGTCACGGCAAATACTATTCTAAATATAAATACAAGGGCAGATACGATTACCGCTCCGGCTACGGCTACTACGGCACCAAAGCGGAACCGGAGCCGGCCGAAGCCGATGCAGGCGGCAAAGAGAAGCACGCCGCCGAGGAAAAACCGTCCGGCAAAGAAAAGAATGCCGCCGCCGCGGGGAACCGGTCTGCCAAAAGAAGGTGAACGCCCTTGCTGACAGAGTATCACTGTCATATTCTTCCGGGAATGGACGACGGCGCAGCCGATCCGGAAACCGCCCTTGCCATGGTCGGCATGATGCAGGCGCAGGACGTGGAGCGGATCGCCGCAACCCCGCATTTTTATGCGCACCGTGAGAAATCGGTGGAGGACTTTCTGCGAAAGCGGCAGGCTGCCTGTGAAAAAATCCGCGGGAAAGCGGCGGTGCCGGACATCCGGCTCGGCGCAGAGGTCGCCGTTGAGCACGGCATTTCCGAGCTGCCGGGCATCGAGCGTCTTGCCCTCGAAGGGACGCGGCTGATTCTGCTGGAGCTGCCGTACCGCCCGTATGAGCGCTGGATGTCGGAGGAGATTTACAACATTGCAGCGGAATACGGGCTCAAGGTCATGCTGGCACACATCCACCGCTATCTCATGTATTACAGCAAGGACGAGCTGGAAGCCGTGATGTCGTCGGACGCCGTTTTGCAGATCAACAATGAGGCGTTTGCCTCCTGGTCGGAGCGGCGGCTGGCAAAGCGCATTCTGAACGAACAGGACAGCTTTGCGTTCGGCAGCGATGCGCATGATCTCCGGAAGCGCCGGCCGAACTGGGATTTGCTGAAAAAAAAGGTCGGAGCCGAGAAAATTGCGGTGTCCGACGGGTTGCTGGAACGGTATGCAATATAAAAGAGAGCCGCGCATTTTCTGCGCGGCTTTTGCGTTCTGTTTCGCGGCAGCTCCGCCGGAAATCCGGCACACAAAAATTTTTTTGAAAAAATTTCCGGGGAACCCCGTTTTCGGCACCGGATGTCCGTAGACTATAAACAGAAGCCGATCAAACAAAGGCTTTCGCTCCCGCAAAGGGAAGCAAATCTCAATGAAAAAAGGAGTCTGAATTTGTCATGAAAACCAGAAAGCAGATCATTTCCATCATCGCTGCTGCTGCAACTCTGACCGCCATCACCGGTGCATCCGCATTTGCGGCATCCATGAGCGGCGAAGAGGAGCAGGTCAAGGAGCAGCCGGCTGTCGTCGAAGAGACCGAAGAGGCTGTCGAGGAGACCGCCGCTGAGGAAGACGCAGCAGAAGTGACCACCGTTGCTGAGGAGATCTCCGAGGAGACCGAGACCGAAGCTGCCGGCACTGAGGCTGTTGTCGATGAGACCAAGCCCGCCGGTCCTGCAGAGGACGGCACGAAGCCGGAGCCGCCGGTCGCCCCCGCTGAGGAAGGCGTGACGCCGCCGAAGCACATCGGCAAGCACGAGATGGCTGAAATGATCGCCAATGTCTTCGATACCGAGACCATGGATTTCGTGGACGAGGATGCAAAGACCGCATGGTTCGAGTTCATCGAGCTGTACCTGACCGAGCCGGCAGCACCGCAGCCGGGCGAAGGTCCTGCTCCGATCGAGATCGTGAAGCCGGATGACACCGAGAAGCCGGAGCCGCCTGCCGGTCCTGCTGAGGACGGCACGAAGCCGGAGCCGCCGGTCGGCCCGATCGCACCGCCTGCCGGTCCTGCAGAGGACGGCACCAAGCCGCAGCCGCCGGTCGGCCCGATTGCTCCGCCGGCAGGTCCTGCTGAGACCGCTGAGACCACGACGGTTGCTGAGGCTGTCGAGGACGCTGAATAATTTCCGCCCTTTTCTATCCGTTTAGAAGCAATGCCGCGCAAAGCCGGCGGTGCAGTGTGCCGCCAAGCCGTTCGGCGCTTTGCACGGTACTGCTTTTCGGCGGCGGTATTTGCCCAACTTCACCGCTGCCCGGCATTTTGCGGTACGGCTGTACTGCAAATGCCCAATCATCTTGTTTTGAGACTGTTCAATTCTTTTTCAAGCCCCCACCCTTATAAAACGATTTGACCGATGCCGTGCAGCATCGGTCTTTTTTTCTTCGGTGATTCCGGGGGGAACAGCGCATCAGAAGCGGAAGGCACCGCCCTCACCCGCACTGCGGTTCTGTGTCTTGTTCAGCGCAAAGGCGGCTGCCGTGTAGATGCCTGCGGATGCGGCCGCCTGCACGAGATTGCCCGGCACGGTCGCGGCAAGCTGCGCCTGCCAGCCGCCGTAAAGGAGCACGGCGGTCAGCCAGTATCCCGCGACGGAAATCACGGTGCAGAGTGCCATCGCGGCAAAGCGCCGGCCGCAGAGCAGTCTGCTGCCGCCGGTCAGGGAGAAGCAGGCAGCCAGCAGTCCCTTGATGAGAAAGGTCGGCAGCGCGTAAACGGGATATCCCGCAATGATATCCGCCAGCATTCCGCCGACGGCAGAGGCGCCGACGGCATAGTGCGTCGGGAGCAGCGCCGCCGAGAGATAAATCACCGCATCGCCGCAGTGAATGTAGCCGTTGGTCACCGGGATGTGCAGCGCGGCGGTCAGCAGCGCAGTCAGCGCCGCAAACATTCCCGCATAGGACAGATTCCGCAGCTGCCGTCTGTCCGGTCTCTGTTCACTCATAGTATCCTTCTTTCAGACGCAGGAGCAGCGGCTCAAAGAGCAGCCCCTCCATCGGATCGGTATTTTGCTCCGATGTATACTGCGTGACATCGGAAAGGAACCGCGCAGCGCGTTCCGTGGCGGCAGAGAGCGTCATGCCCTTTGCGAGCGAACCGCAGAGGACGGACGCAAAGAGGTCGCCGGTGCCGGAAAAAAGCTGTTTTGTGCGGTGTACGGCGGTAAACTCGCGGGATGCGCGGTCACAGGTCAGATTGCAGATGATGTCGCCGCGGACGATGCCGGTGATGACAGCGGCCTCGCAGCCGAGCTTCATGAGCTTGTCGGCCAGTGCATAGGCCTCGTCGGTGCGGAGCGATTCGCCGCGGTAGGGCGTACCGGTCAGCAGGCAGGCCTCGGTGACATTCGGCGTGATAACATCGGCTTCGGCGGCGAGCTGGCGCACGGCATCGCAGAGCGCGGCGGTATAGGTGCTGTAAATGCGCCCGTCGTCGCCCATGACCGGATCCAGCAGCACGCGGCAGTCCGGATGATTGGCACGCTGGAGACGGAAGAATTCGCGCACGGATGCGACCTGCCCGACCGAGCCGAGGAAGCCGCTGTAAATCCAGTCGAAGTCCAGCGACGCCCAGCTTTTGAAGTAAGCGGGAAGCTGATCCGCAAGGTCGGTAAAGGTATACTCCGGGAAGCCCGTGTGCATGGAGAGCACGGCGGTCGGGGCGGGACAGGCCTGCACGCCCATGACCGACAGAACGGGCAGCGCGGTGGTGAGCGAGCATCTGCCGTAGCCGGACAGATCGTTGATACAGGCGACACGCGGAACAGTGCGCATACGCTTCATCTCCTTTCGGTGCAGTTTTGTTCTGCCTGCAATTATAGCACATCCTGTCTGAAAATGCAAGTGGGTTTTGGAATCCGCCGGCGGGGAACGCACGAAAAAAAACGCAGCAATCCGAACGGGCCGGCGCGCTTCGTCAGACTGACTAAAATTCATCCGCGCAAATTGTGCATCTGAACGAATTGCCGAAAATGTGTGCGCATCACAAAACAGACACATTTTTATGCTAGAATTTTGCCGTGTCCCGAATTATATTTCCTCGGAAGAAAGGTTGTGTTACATTGCTCGGGTTAAAAGGTATTACCAAGACCTATCTCGCCGGCGATTCTCAGGTGCAGGCACTGAAGGGCATTGACATCATGTTCCGTCCGAATGAGTTTGTTGCGGTGCTTGGCCCCTCCGGATGCGGCAAGACCACGCTGCTCAACATCATCGGCGGACTCGACCGCTACACAGAAGGCGATCTGACCATCTCAGGAAAATCAACGAAGGAATACAAGGACAAGGATTGGGACCATTACCGCAATCACACGATCGGTTTTGTGTTCCAGACATACAATCTCATCCCGCATCAGACCGTGCTCTCCAATGTGGAACTCGCACTGACGCTTTCCGGTATCTCGAAGTCGGAGCGCAGAGAGCGCGCAAAGAAAATGCTCGAAAAGGTCGGCCTCGGCGACCAGCTTGACAAAAAGCCGAACCAGATGTCCGGCGGCCAGATGCAGCGCGTCGCCATTGCGCGTGCGCTGATTAACGATCCGGAGATCCTGCTGGCCGATGAACCCACCGGCGCGCTCGATACCGCGACCAGCGTGCAGATCATGGATCTGCTCAAGGAGATCGCAAAGGACCGCCTTGTCATCATGGTTACGCACAATCCGGAGCTTGCCGACACCTACGCCACGCGCATCATCCGCCTGCTCGACGGCAGAGTGCAGAGCGATTCCAAGCCCTACTCCGATGCGGAGGAGGCCGCGGAATGCGAAAAGCGCGCCAAAAAGGCAGAGCGCGAGGCGAAAAAGCAGCAGAAGAAGCAGAAGAAGGAAAAGCGCGTCTCGATGAGCGCGGCAACGGCCTTCTCGCTCTCGCTGAACAACCTGCTGACCAAGAAGGGCAGAACGCTGCTGACCGCCTTTGCCGGCAGCATCGGCATCATCGGCATCTCGCTGATTCTCTCGCTCTCGGACGGCTTCCAGACCTACATCAACACCGTGCAGGAGAATACGCTCTCCTCTTATCCGCTGACCATTCTGTCGCGGTCGGTCGATCTGTCCAGCCTCGTCGAAAATGTCACCGGTCAGGCGCAGAACCGCGAGGAGCACCCGCTTGACAAGGTGTACTCGACCGGTCAGGAGGCCGAAATGCTCAACGCGATGGTCGCAGAGGTCAAGCAGAACGACATGAAGCAGTTCAAGGCGCATCTGGACGCCAGCCGCGAGGAGCTCAAAGACTACACGATTTCTTATATCTACGACCTGACCCCGCAGGTGTATCTCGAAGACACTTCGGAGCGCGTACAGGGCGTCAACCCGAACCCGCTGGTCGATGCGTATTACTCCATGCTGGGCTATGACATGAATTCGCTCTCGTCAAACTATTCCCAGATCATGGAAATGGGTACCGGCACCATGGACATCTGGACGCAGATCTACGGCGACCGCCAGCTGCTCGACACGCAGTATGACATCATCAGCGGCCACTGGCCGGAGAACCGGAACGAGGTCATCCTTGTCGTCGATGAGTACAACGAGATCAA
>JAILIG010000016.1 GCA_024695445.1 Oscillospiraceae bacterium | reverse complement strand
GCACGCCGCAAGGATCTTCAGGTATGCGCCCGGAGAATAGAGGTAATTGCCGGGCATCCCGCGAAAAACAAATGTCAGAAGCAGCGTCGTATAGATGACGAAGCAGAGCATTGCTGCCTTATATGAAGCACGCACCAAAACGGCACAGAGCCTGCGCAGCCGGTCTCCCATTGTCATCCCTCCGCTCCCGACGGTTCCCGCACATGCAAAAATTCCGGAGCATAGGTGTGCAGGCTGACTGCGGCACGCCAAGCGTTCCGCTTAATGCTGCTCGGTTCCCCGCCTGACATGGTTCACGGTGCTTTGCTGCACAGGGCCCGCACACCTATAATCCGGAATTCCAGATCGGTTTCTTCTTGAAGCCGCTATCATTATAACACATATCCCGCAAAATTTCAAGGGGTAAACTGTGATTTTCGATAATTTTTGCAAATTGCGAAATTTCCTCTTGACAATTTCCGTTCTTTGTGATATAATAGCTAGGTCATCGGGAGAAAAATTCACGGAAATCCCGTTGATTCGAGATGATCGAGGTGTGGCTCAGTTTGGTAGAGCGCTGCGTTCGGGACGCAGAGGCCGCAGGTTCAAGTCCTGTCACCTCGACCAGAGAAAACAGGTCAGGAGTATTTTGATGCGTGTCAGAATGCTGCTGGCCTGTTTTGTTTTGAAAGCAGCAGGAGCATCCGGATTGTGTACTATATATAGGAAGGGATGTTTTGTGAAACGGCATAAAAGGCTGCCGGTGATGTGCAGTCCGTTTCGGTGTCTTCGATGTTCGACGGCGCAAAGAGGCCGATAGTCACATCCGATCCGGAGCAGATCGAGGTGCTGCGGAAATGCCTGAAAAAAGCACTCCAAAACACTATGCACGCTGACCGGGATTTGAGGGAGGCGCCACACAGTTACCGGATCACATTCACCTACAAAAACGGTGAGACGGAAACACGGGATTACAAGACCTATCCGACGGACGGCAGAAGACATGATAATCCGTTCGGGAATTTTTATGACCTGTTCAAAGAATCCGAAACAACCTGACATTCTGCCAAAGCCACTCGTTCAGCGGGTGGCTTTGCCGGTCTCAGCGCATTCACGGAAAGCCCTCGAAAAATTTTTTCCGGCGGCTGTGACTTTTCGTGTCCGTTTGTTGACTACATGGATAGAGGGAGGTGAGGCAATGCCGGCCGATGATGAGATCATTCTGCTGTTACAGCAGCGGAACGAAGAAGGGATCAGACGGATCCGCGACACATACGGAAAGCTGTGCGAGGGCATCGCGTACCGGATCTTAGGCGGACGCGAGGATGCAGAGGAGTGCGTCAATGATGTACTGCTGACGGTCTGGAACAGCATTCCGCCGAAGGTGCCGGAGCATTTGCAGGCGTATCTGATTACGCTGGCACAGCGCGGTGCGATCAATCGCCTGAAGGCTGCCGGACGCCAGAAGCGCGGCGGAACCTATTTTGCGCAGGCACTTGACGAACTTGCGGAGGTGCTGCCTTCGGATGGATATGTGGAATCCGAGGTCGAGCAGCGCGAACTGGCGCGTGCAGTCAACAATTTTCTGGACGGGCTTGCGCCCGATGTCCGCCGTGTCTTCATGCAGCGGTATTATCTGTCGCTGCCGCTGCGGGACATCGCAGAGGAGAACGGCATGAATCTCAGCAGCGTCAAGATGTCTTTGCTGCGGACACGAAAAAAACTCAAAGCGTATCTGAAAGAGGAGGGCTTACAGTGAATGCAAGAAATCTGATGGAAGCGATCAGCGAACGGCCGGAGGAGAAGGTCGCGCAGGATCTGCTGAACAGCACAGGCGCCGAAAACCGCGCCGATCTGCCGGAGACGGCGGAATTCATCTCGGTTGACCGGGCAAAGACCGCGGAGCGCCGGCCGTTCCGTCTGGCACATCATGTGATGTTTGCCGCGTCGGTGGCTGCCGGCCTTGCACTGGTGGGCGGATTTGCCTATCTGATGCACGCGCTCGGCAACAAGCCGCATACGGTCAAGCCCGGTGCGTCGGTTGTGCAGATCACGGAGGAGACTGCGACAAACGCCATTTCCACCGGCGTGATTGAGGTGACCACGACGACAACTGCCGCCGAACAGGGCCCTGCTTCCGTCGTGCCGGCCGAGAGCGTCATGGACTGCCGCGAAATCAATTTCCCGGTCAGCCTGAACGGAAAACCTGTCAGCATCTGGGGAATGCTGGATGAGGACACTGTGCTCGTCGGCCTGATCGCCGGGGACAACACCGCGGCGGTCGACAGCGGCACCGAGCTCGGCACGATTTCCGTCGCGGGCGGTACCGTCGGCGCATTTCAGAAGCTGCTGACGCTGACGGACGAGCAGAACCCCGTCGCCGGAGACGGCCGTTATCTCGTGATTGCAGAGCGTCAGTATGCGCAGGACGGCATGGTCGTCACCGACTGCAAGTACCGCCTGTTCGACATCGCCGCAAAGAAGCTGGGCGACGCCTTCTGGACACAGTCCAAGCAGGACGGTCAGCCGGTCGGCGGCGGCAGCTGTACGCCGCCTGTACTGGACGGAAATGCCGTGTACTTTGACGATTACAGCATCAGCGCGGAAACCGGCGAGATCGTGACGACGGTCTATGCGTATGACATTGCGACAGGACAGGTGACCGCATCCTACGAGAATTTCTATCGGCCGATGCTGTACCGCGGTCAGCTGGTCGCAAGCCGGCTCGACAAGACGGCGGGCACGCAGTGCCTGATGACAGTTGCGGATGACGGCGCATCGTTTGCAATGAACTACGAAGGCGGCATTCTGCATGCAGTGGCCGGCCGGGACGGTGTGTTTGCGCTCACGCAGGACACGCTGAAGGAACTGACGGGCGGACGGACCGTGACGGACTCTCTCGACGGCGCACAGAAACTGACCGTCGGCGATTCGATGGCTGTCTGGTCGAGAATTACCGCGGATTACAGCACCAAGCCGATGGTGTACGACATTGCGGGCAACCGCCTGCTCAGTCTGGATACCGTGACGGAGCTGCCGGACGACGCGGAGTTCTGCGGGTATACCTCCGGCAGAACCGCGCTGGTGCAGGTGAACAATGCGGACCGTTCGGTCTTTCAGTTCGTGCTGCTGCGGGCGCAGTGAGCCGGCCGGTCCGGCACGGACGAACGGCTCCTTTGACCGGGCTTTCTTCGGAAGCCCGGTCAAAGCTTTGCGCTGCCGCAGACGGGCTGCGGTATATATAAATAGTATAAAAGGCCGTATCGGATGCGCTTGCCCCTCACTTTGTGAAAAACTGCCAAAATTGACGGATTCACATTGTGAAAGTTCTCCATGACAAAACCGGGATTTTTTCGGAAAACGCTTGAAAAAATACCGCGGTTATGGTATACTTGAAAGGCTGATGCACAAGATATGCGATGAAACACGAGGTTGCGGCTGTGTGCCGGTAATTCGTGCGGAGCATGTCCGCTAGACGGGCGAAATGAGATACGGCACTGTGGTGTGAAAAGGCGGCGAAACCGCCGGATTCCTGCCGAAGGAGGCAGCTTTGGGCCTCGCTTACGGGCCGCGCTGTCAGGAAGACGGGCTCCGGAAGGTCGTATGCGTTTTCCGTCGTCGCAGGGGATGCTCCCTGCGCAGTCTCATTCCTGAGAAACCCGATGCAGCAAGCTTGCATTCGGGATTTTTTATGGCGAACATAAGAAACACGCGGAAGAGTGGTAAGCGGCAAACCGCGTGACAAACAGGGAAAACACAGGATGTATTCATATCGATCCCCCGGCAAAATTCTGATGAGGAGGGTTATCAAGTGGCAGGCAGCGAAAGAGTGAGAATCAAGATCAAGGGTTATGAGCACGCGCTGGTCGATGCGGCGGCGGCAAAGATCGTCGAGACCGCAAAGCGCGGCGGCGCACAGAAGGTATCGGGTCCGATCCCGCTCCCGACGGAGAAGGAGATCGTCACGATCCTGCGTGCTGTCCACAAGTACAAGGACAGCCGTGAGCAGTTTGAGCTCCGCACCCACAAGCGTCTGATCGATGTCATCCGTCCGACGCAGGCAACGATCGACAATCTCACAAAGCTCGAAGTTCCGGCAGGCGTGAGCCTCGATGTGGACATGACCTGAGCGGTCGTCCGCACGGAATGAGAAGAAGGCGGCACTTCCCGAAAGCCGCCGGTCAAGTTGGCGCAGAGCGCGTCAACCAATAACCAAAGGAGGAAAACCCCATGAAGAAAGCCATTCTTGGCAGGAAGATCGGCATGACGCAGATCTTCGACGAAGCCGGAAAGGTCGTTCCGGTCACGGTCGTGGAAGCAGGCCCCTGCTTCGTTGTTCAGAAGAAGACCGTGGAAAATGACGGCTACAGCGCCATTCAGGTCGGCTTTGGCACCGCAAAGGCGGACAAGGTCAACAAGCCGCTGAAGGGCCATTTCGACAAGGCAAACACCGGTGCGCTGCGCACCCTGCGTGAGTTCCGCCTTGAGGACTGCGACGCTTACAATGTCGGCGACGCGATCCAGACCGATATCTTTGCTGCCGGCGACATCGTTGATGTGCAGGGCACCAGCAAGGGTAAGGGCTATGCAGGTCCGATCAAGCGCTACGGTCAGCACAGACTGAAGGAAACCCACGGTACCGGCCCGGTTCACCGTCAGGCGGGTTCCATGGGCGCCTGCTCGTCCCCGTCCCGTATCTATAAGGGCAAGGGTCTTGCAGGTCATATGGGCGCGGTTACTGTCACGGTACAGAACCTCGCAGTCGTTTCTGTGGATGCCGAGAACCACCTCATTGCAATCCGCGGCGCAATCCCGGGTGCAAAGGGCAGCCTCGTCACCATCAGCAACAGCGTGAAAAAGGGTTAAGGAAGGAGGAAATCGCAATGGCAACAGTTCCGGTTTATGATATGAACGGCACAAAGGTTTCCGAAACCGAGCTCAACGACGCCGTCTTCGGGATTACTCCGAATGAGGCAGTCATGCACGCAGCTGTCGTCAATTATCTCGCAAATCAGCGTCAGGGCACGCAGTCCACGCTGACTCGTACCGAAGTCTCCGGCGGCGGCAGAAAGCCGTACCGTCAGAAGGGCACCGGTCATGCACGCCAGGGCTCGACCAGAGCACCGCAGTGGTATCACGGCGGCATCGCACTTGGCCCGAAGCCCAGAAGCTACCGCTTCCGCCTCAACAAGAAGGTTCGCCGTCTGGCTCTGCTTTCTGCATTTTCCCAGAAGGTGCTCGACCAGAACCTGCTCGTCGTCGATCAGCTTGCAGTGGACGGCTTTAAGACCAAGACCATCGTGAAGATGCTGGACGGTCTGAAGGTCGAGGGCAAGGCCCTGATCGTGACACAGGAGGCTGACAAGCAGGTCTACAAGAGCGCCGCGAACATTCCGGGCGTTAAGACCGCAGCGGTCAACAGCATCAATGTCTACGACATCCTCAATGCGGATGCACTGATCCTCAGCAAGGGTGCCGTCACCAGAATCGAGGAGGTGTACGCGAAATGAAAGCACCGCAGGATATCATTCTGAAGCCGGTCATCACCGAGCAGAGCACCGATCAGCTCAGCCAGGGCAAGTACACCTTTAAGGTCGCCAAGGACGCCAACAAGCTTGAGATTGCCGATGCAGTCGAGAAGCTCTTTAATGTCGAGGTCACCAAGGTCAACACGGTCAATGTCCGCGGCCGCGCAAAGCGCGTCGGCAGATACCTCGGCAGAACTGCCTCCTGGAAGAAGGCAGTCGTCACCGTCAATCCGGAACCGGCACCCGATGCTTCCGGCAAGAAGCGCAGCGGTACCATCGAGTTCTTCGACGGAATGTTCTGATCCCGGCAGACGGAATCGGAACCGGATGCGCAGAACCCTGCGCGCCGAAGTTATGGGAGTCATGCTCCCGCAAATCAAGCATTGAAATTAAGGAGTGAATCAGATCAATGGCAATCAAGGCATATAAGCCGACCACTCCCGGCCGCCGCGGAATGACAGTTACAGATTATTCTGGTCTTTCCAAGAACGGTCCGGAGAAGTCTCTGTGCGTGACGCTGAAGAAGAAGTCCGGCAGAAACAACAACGGCAGAATTACCGTGCGCCATCACGGCGGCGGTGTGCGCCCGAAGTACAGAATCATCGACTTCAAGCGCAATAAGGACGGCGTGAATGCTACCGTCCTCACCCTCGAGTACGATCCGAACCGCAGCGCCTTCATCGCGCTGGTGCAGTATGAGGACGGCGAAAAGCGCTACATCCTCGCACCGAACGGCCTCAAGGTCGGCGATACGATCCGCAGCGGCGAAGATGCCGACATCAAGCCGGGCAACGCTCTGCCGCTGACGGCAATTCCGGTCGGTACCTTCATCCACAACATCGAGCTTTATCCCGGCAAGGGCGGCCAGCTCGTCCGTTCCGCCGGCAACCAGGCGCAGCTGATGAGCAAGGAGGGCGCTTACGCCCTGATCCGTCTGCCCAGCGGCGAAATGAGAAAGGTTCCGGTCATCGGCAAGGCGACGATCGG
>JAILIG010000005.1 GCA_024695445.1 Oscillospiraceae bacterium | reverse complement strand
TGTCAAGAACGAAAATGATATTTTTATTTTTTACCTAACGGTGCAAGTCACGATTTGCGATTTATTTCGGACAAAACAAAAATCAAGTCAGAAATGGCTGATTTTCGCGCAGGACAAACCGTCCGCTCTTATCTATATTATACGATAATCCTGCAATCCCCGCAGAGAGTCCGTCCATAATCCACAAGTTTTCATGCCGATTTTGCGGAATCACCGCGCAGCCTGCCGGCTGATATCACAAAAACGCAGCATTTATTAGATTTTTCAGAAACAGACTGCCGGAAATGTATGAAAAACAGGGCTTGACATTACCGCAGTAATATGGTATAATGAGCATGTTAGAAAAACAACTGTCCGCCACACGCGGAAGATATCGGAGGAGGCACTGCTGCTTCATGTCAGACCATTCCAAAAACTGGGTCGTTGTCGATACCTCGGTTCTGCCGGAGGTCATCCTCAAAACACTGACCGTCAAGCGCATGCTCGCCAACCGGGAGGAGAAAAGTTCCTCTGCGGCATGCCGTGCCGTCGGGATTTCCCGCAGCGCATTTTATAAGTACCGCGATTCTGTTTTTGTTTATGAAGAACAGATGCGGGAACATATTTTTACGGTGTATCTTCTGCTGCATGATGAGGCAGGTGTGCTGTCCGGCGTACTCCATGAACTGACGGATGCCAATGCCAATGTCCTGACGCTCAACCAGAGCATTCCGGTGGACGGCGCCGCAACCGTGACCGTCACATTCCGGCTGGAGGATTCGGCACAGGTTTCCGCACTGGTCAGCAGGCTTGCAGAACGCAAGGGCGTTGTTGAGGTGCGTCTGCTCTCGGGTTCGTGAGCGGCACCATACAGAATTGTACAGAAATGAGGTATGAAGCCCCGGACGGCGGGGCGAAAAGCGTATGAAAAAATTTGCAGTTTTGGGTTACGGCACGGTCGGTTCCGGTGTCGTGGAGCTGTTCTTCAAGAACCGCGCAAAAATCGAAGCAAAGGCAGGCTCCGCAATGGAGCTCGGTTATATCCTTGATCTCCGGGATTTCCCGGATTCCCCGTATGCCGACAAGTTCACCAAGACGCTCGACACGATCCTCGCAGATGAGGAAATCGCAGTCGTCGCAGAGTGCATGGGCGGCGTTGAGCCGGCTTTCACTTATCTGATGCAGTGCCTCAGCCGCGGTATCAGCGTGGCAACGTCCAACAAGGAGCTGATCGCACAAAAGGGCGCAGAGCTGCTCGCAAATGCGAAGGCGCATTCCTGCAACTGCTTCTTTGAAGCAAGCGTCGGCGGCGCAATCCCGATTATCCGTCCGCTGCACCGCTGCCTTGCCGCAAACGAGATCTCTGAGATCTACGGCATTCTGAACGGCACGACGAACTATATCCTGAACAAGATGCTGACCGACGGCATGACCTTTGAGGACGCACTTGCAAAGGCGCAGCAGCACGGCTATGCAGAGCGCGAGCCGAGCGCCGATGTGGACGGTCACGACGCGTGCCGCAAGATCTGCATCCTCTCCTCGCTCGCATTCGGCAAGCATGTGTATCCGGCAAGCGTTTATACGAAGGGCATCCGTGAGATCACGCTGGAGGATGCTGCTGCGGCAGATGCACTCGACGGCGCGGTCAAGCTGATTGCATTCGTCAAAAAGCTCGATGACGGCAGAATCCTGCCGGCTGTCATGCCGATGTTCGTTCCGCATGAAAACATGATCTCCCGCGTGGACGGCGTGTTCAACTGTGTTGAGGTCTGCGGTGATGCAATCGACCGCGCATATTTCTGCGGACGCGGCGCGGGCAAGCTCCCGACAGCAAGCGCTGTTATGGCGGATATCATCGAGGAGGTCAAGCATCACAAGACAGTGTTCTCGCAGGATTGGGTCGATGCCGGCACGCAGGACTTCATCGCGGGCATTGACGAGCTGGTCTGCGGCATGTTTATCCGCTTTGCCAAGGCACAGGACGCCGCTGCATGCTGTGAACAGCTGATCGCCGATCTGAAGGCAGCAAGCATTGCGGACTTCACGGAGGACTGCGTTTCTGCGGTCGATCAGGCAGCGCTCATCACCTGCCCGATGACCAAGGCACAGCGCGACAGCCTGCTTGAAAAGCTTGCCGCCAACGGTCAGGAAGTCGCGCACTGGATGCCTGTCATGGAAGCGTGACAGCGTCCCTGCGGCATCTCATCATATAATCAACAGGGCACCGGCTAAATAGTCGGTGCCCTGTTTTTGATATACACTGTTATCAAGCCGTCGGAGAAACCGCATTCACCCGCGCTTGAACAGTGTGACCTCATGGAACGTGACTGCCGTGCTCATCTCCCCGAGGAAAAAAACAATTTCGCATTCCGTGTCCGCTTCCGGCATGTCAAACGCTTTGAGAACCGTCTCCTCGGTGCCGTCGGCGTTCATCCTGCCGGTGCAGTAGACCTTGCTGTGATCGGTCATGCTCCGCACCGAATATTGCAGCGGAATGCCCTTCTGCGGCGTCGCACGGAACGACAGCTCATAGCTGCCCTTCGGCAGACTGAGATTCCGCACATATGCAATGGCGGCTTCCGGCGAGTCCCCTGCCGCCGTCATGGTCACATTCATCGACTTGTCCCATTCGCTGAAATACGGCCAGCCGTTCGCACCGTGCTCCTTGTCGATCTCCGCGCCGTATTCGCCGTCTGCTGCCATATCCAGCCCGATCTTGGACGACGCAATGCCAAGCGCTTCGCAGATTTTGTCCGCGAGAATATAGGCGTTGATCTGATGCGTCACAGGAGACGGATGCCAGTCCGCGCCGTAGCCGTCAGACTGCTTCTGTGTCGGCGACTGATAGCAGACGGTTTTCGCATCACCGACCGCCTTGACCGCCGCTTCCAGATACGGATAAAGCTCCTCACAGCCCATGATGCCGAGCGTACAGATGATGACCGCATCCGGATTGCATTTACGGACCGTTTTCAGAAACGCTTCATAGCCCGCCTGATACTCCTTTCCGCGGGTTTCAAGATCATGTTTCGCGTAGGAATCATCATTTGTGCCGAGATTGACGACAACAACATCATTCGGATGCGAAGCGAAATCCCACGGCACAGCATAGATCGCCTGATGCGCAATATTCTCGTACACCGGCGGCAGCAGACTGCTCGTATTCGCGGCACCGCTGCTCGTATAGCCCGACACGATGCCGTAACCGCTGTAACTGACGGCACTGTAATCGGCATCCAGGAACTGCGCAGTCAGATACGCATAGGACTTGGAGAAATTCTCCGTGCCAGTTTCAAAGCCGACATACTGCGATTCCGCTTCCACGCCGTAAGCACAGGTGATCGAATCCCCGATAAACTCCACGGAAAGCTTCTTTTTCGGGGTTGGCTTGACCGGCTCCGCAGCAGCAGATTTCACATCAAACTGCTTAACACCGATCGCCCCGTTATTCGCTTCAGAAAGATGCATGACCTTGACGGTCGCTGTCCGCTGCCTGGTACCGGTAAAGAGCTGCACGGTCTGTTCCTTTTCGCTCATCAGAACATCCTTGATGAGCACACCGTCCACATAAACGCCGTATCGCGGGCGGGATTTCTCACCGGAATTGACCGCTTTGTCCCCGGCAATCGTCACGGATGCTTCCCTGCCGGTCACGGTACACTCAACGGCAGAGCCGCTGTGTACCAGCCAGGTAATACCATCTTTGGTTATGGTTCTGCCGATCACCTTGGTATACGTTTCAATCTCCTTGACGGTCTGCTCAGTGACCGCACCGCTCTCGGGCGGAAACAGCAGCGCACGCTTCATCAGCGTCAGGTCGATCGCATTGACGACACCGTCCTGATTCTGATCGTCCGCTTCGCTTATGCTCTCAGCGGCCGTCAGCGATTTTACCAGCCGGTCAACCTCTTTCCGCGATACCGCATAAACACGCACCGGCATCATCGCTTCCACTGCAAGGATCAGCGCAGCAAGAATTGCGTTTCTCTTTTTGTGCATAAATGAGCCTCCCCACTCAAATTCCTGTTAATCCTATTATAAAGCATTTGAGAGAACATGTCAATAAATCGTATACAATCAGACAGCAAAAGAACCCGTACAGTCATCCTGCACGGGTTCTTTTCAATCATAATGACGGTGCACAGATCACGGCGGTGGACTGCGGCTATATTTTCGAGGATCTGGTGCGCCGCTTTTCTGAGTCCTTCGGCGAGGAGGCGGGAGCCCACTTCACCAGCCGGGACGTGGTCTATCTCATGACCGACCTGCTGCTCAGCGACGCGGATCTGAGCCGCGGCGGCAACGTGACTGTGTACGACATGGCCATGGGCACCAGCCAGATGCTCTCCTGCATGGAGGAGCGCATCCATGAGCTGAACGCAGAGATCGGCGTCACCTGCTTCGGGCAGGAGTTCAACCTCTCCACCTTCGCCATCGCCAAGGCGGACATGATGATTCGCGGCGGCGATCCCAACAACATGCGCTTCGGCGACACCCTGTCCGAGGATCAGTTCCCCGGCTACACCTTCCAGTACGTCATCTCCAACCCGCCCTTCGGCATCGACTGGAAGCGGGAGCAGAAGGCGGTGGAGGCTGAGAACGCCAAGGGCGAGCTGGGCCGCTTCGCGCCCGGCCTGCCCAAGATCTCCGACGGGCAGCAGCTCTTTGTGCTCAACGGTCTGGCAAAGCTGGCCCACGGCGGCAAGATGGCGATCATTCAAAACGGCTCGCCCCTGTTCTCCGGCGACGCAGGCAGCGGCCCCAGCGAGATCCGCCGCTATATTCTGGAGAACGACTGGCTGGATGCCATCGTGCAGATGAGCACCGACATGTTCATGAACACCGGCATCAGCACCTATATCTGGGTGCTGAATAAAGACAAGCCCGTCCACCGCATGGGCAAGGTTCAGCTCATCGACGCCTCCCACTGCTGCGAGGCGCGGCGCAAGTCCATCGGCACCAAGCGCAACGACGTCACCGACTTCTGCCGGGAACTGATCGTCCGCGCCTACGGGGAGTTCAAGGACGACGCGATCTACGGTGACAAGGCGGGCGTGTACTGCCAGAGCAAGATCTTTGACAACGAGACCTTCGGCTACCGCAAGATCACCGTGGAGCGGCCGGAACGGGACGCGGAGGGCAAGCCCGTTTTGAAGCGCGGCAAGCCGGTGGCAGACGCGGATCTTCGCGACACGGAAAACGTCCCCCTGACGGAGGACGTGGAGAGCTATTTCAAGCGCGAGGTGCTGCCCTACGCGCCCGATGCCTGGATCGACGAGAAGAAAACGAAGGTGGGCTATGAGATCCCCATGACCCGTTACTTTTACGAGTACCAGGCCCCGGAGAAAACCGAGGACATCATGGCGCGCATCACCGCTCTGGAGCAGGAAATCTCCGAGAGCCTACAGATGCTGTTTCACAAGGAGGAAGAATAATTATGAAAGTTGCTCCTAACAAGCGAGTATCGGGACTTGTGAAAGTCCGTGGTAGTTTTAGCGACCTTCAGGGTGTCTCACCATATAGCACCGTTCTCCAAACAACGGAATTCAGCGACGAGACCCGTATGGTGTTAAGCAACCGATTGTTTGAGACGCTCGAGGTGCTATTTGACAGCCCTTATCAGCCTATGCCATACCCTCAATATGAGAGTTGCGAGCAATTTGCGGAGCCTTTCTGCAAAGCTGTTCTTAATGATGTTTTTCACCAGCAAACAGCTACACAACGGGGGTATGTACATAATTGGCGCGGTATATATGATCAACTGCACAAAGTAATACTTGCAGCTGTTTATAACGAAGTGCTGGATGTCATCGAATACTGTGCTGCTTGGCTTTCGCGTGTCTGCAAACTGAGAAATGTATTATATGATGCATATAATAAGATTTTCGAGGACGAGCATGTTGGATACAGGTTTTTAAGCGGCCATATTGTTCCGATTACCGATGAGGTGGAGCTTGGCGCTGTTGATGCTGCTTGCGCTAATCCTATTGACGGTTGCCGTAAGCAAATTCAGAAAGCGGTTACTTTTATCTCTGATCGTCAAAACCCCGACTATAAAAACTGCATCAAAGAGAGTATCAGCGCCGTTGAATCTGCGTGCCAAGTAATTGTTGGCGATGAGAAAGCGACGTTGGGAGATGCTCTGAAAAAGCTCGAGGATAGCGGTGTTCGACTTCATCCCTCTCTAAAACAAGGTTTTTCAAAGCTGTACGGCTATACGTCCGATCAAGGCGGCATTCGCCATGCAGAAGGTATGTTCGAGAGCGCCGTGACATTTGAAGAGGCAAAGTTCATGCTTGTGAGCTGTAGTGCATTTATTAACTACTTGATTGCCGAATATGGCAAAAGGGGTAACTGAGTATGGCGCGAGCGATGAAGGACTCCGGCATCGAGTGGATCGGCGTAATTCCAGAAACATGGCGGGTTGTTCGCGGGAAAACTGTTTTTCGGCAAAGGAATGAAAAGGGAAATGATGTTTGCTTGCAGCTACTCTCTCCCACGCAGAAATACGGTGTGATTCCTCAAGCCGAATATGAACAACTTAGTGGCATGAAAGCGGTAAAGCTCGATATTGCTGCAGACTATTCCCAACTATAGTAAACGTCATAATTAAATTTACTTTGACATAATTTGGCATATGTGTTATTCTTCTCATTGAAGGAGGTGCACATATGAACACAAGAAAGTATAACACCGATCCTGCTCTTTTGCTGGAACAAGGTAAAGCG
>JAILIG010000001.1 GCA_024695445.1 Oscillospiraceae bacterium | reverse complement strand
GCACGCCTCTGTGACAGCTTTATTGTACCACAGCCTGCGTAATATTTCAATGAAAATTTCGTAAAATCGTCTTTTGCAACAAAAAGGAATTCAAAACAGCCTGTTTCTTTGAGGGAAGCAAGATTGTAATATTATTGTTTGCTTTTTCAATTAGATTTGCGTACAAAATTGCCCCACCGGTGTTTTCTTGCCGGCGGGGCGTTTCTCTTCTTTTGTTCGTTCAGTTTCCGTGGTGGGAAACCGTCTGTTCCAGCTCCGCTCTGACTGCGGGAATGTCAATCGGGATGAACTCTGCATAGCCGTCCCGCTCGCCGGTCCGGATCCAGAAGCGGTAAAACGGCATATACTGGCTGCCCGAACGCAGGTAGATCGCCTCGGTGAGGCCGACAAGGGATTCGTTCACCTTGCCGTCAACCGTCCAGCCGTCAAGACCGGATGCAAGGGACTGTCCGATCAGGGACTTGCGCAGGTCGATCGAGAGCAGCTGCTTTTTCGCCTCCTGCTCGGAGATCTTCTCGTAGTCGCCGATGTAGTCCGCCGAGAACAGCGCGGAGTTGATCGTGACCGTGCCGATGTTCTTTTCGCCGTCGCGTGTGACCTCCATGCCGGCAAGGCTGTCATTCAGCAGCGCCTGCACCGGCTGAACCGCATTGTCATAGAAGCAGTAGGTCTTTTTCTCCGTGTGATCGTCGCTGTACTCCCTGCGGACATAGCCCTCTGTCTCTGTCCAGCTCAGCAGCGGTGCATAGGTCTGCTTCACATAGTCGATCAGGCCCTGATCGCTCACGGCCGTGCCCTTGTCCCAGGCATCTTCCGGCAGCGTCTCGCCGAGCGTGTATACGATATGCACCGTTCCGTCGTAATCGACGGTCACCTTTGCACCTCTGCACTGCATCGTGACACTGTAAACGGTTTCCTCAGTTCTCGAACCGCCCGCCGGGAGCGTATTCGAGGTCATCGGGCCGGTCTCCAGCTTCAGCGCGCCGGCGACACGCTCCAAATTCGCCTTCATGTCCTCCTCGTTAAGGTAGAGCTCCGGATCCTCCGCTCTGCTGAGCATCTCAAAGACCGGCAGCGAATCCTGATCGAACCCGTCACTTCCGGCCTTGCTCGGCGTCAGATAATTGAGCCCGTCATCCTTCAGAAGCACGGTTCCGGTGTAGCCGATCTCCCATGTCAGCTGCTTGGTGCCCATGTACTTTTCCCCGACGGATTTCTGCGTCATATCGTCGCGGATGGTCTTTGCTTCCATATCGCGGACGGCCGGCACATCAAAGGGCGTAAATTCCGAAAGATCCTGATTTCCGGTGTACTGCACATATTCCTCGGAGTGAAGCCCGTCGGTCTGCACCCAGAAGCGGTAATACGGCGCAATGAAGTCTTCATGCTCGTTGTAAAGATACACGAGCTCGGTCTTTTTGAGCCGCTCCTGCGGCACCCTGCCGCCCTCCAGCTTGTCTGCAATATCCGGGTAATCCTGTGCGCCGGCTTCATGCAGGTCAAAGTTCAGGAAGTACGCACGCGCCTCCTCCTCCGGAATCAGCTCGTACTCGCCGATGTATTCGGCGGCGATCAGCGGATTGCGGAAGGTGACGGATGTCACGGTATCCGTGCCGATGTCGCGGACGACCTCAACAGAGGCAAGGCTGTCGTTCAGCAATTCCGTCACACGGTCATCCGACGCTTCGTACAGGCGGCAGGTCTCGGTGCCGTCAAACCTCTTCACATACCAGGTCTCGGCTCCGGGAAGCGTCTGCACATACGAATCCGCGCCGGACCAGCCCATCAGCGGCTCGTACTGTTCTCTTGCAAATGCCTCCAGCGACTGCCCGTTCAGCGGCTGAGACAGCGTCATCGTGACGGTGCCGTCCCGCTCTGCTTGCAAAAGGCAGTCCTCAGTCTGCATCACCCAGGACAAGAGGAATGTTTGTTCTGCATTCCAGTAATCCGCGTTGATTTCCGTGACCGGGATTTCCAGGAGCTCCGCGGCACGGAGCAGCAGTTCCTTGGTCTGCTCCTCAGACAGGAACTGCGAGGACAGCGCTCTGTCCGGCTGGCCGACGCCGAGATTCCGGAAGGCCGGCATCGTGCTGCGCCCGATCTGCGTGCTGTGTGCGGGGCCGGCAGCACATTTTTCAACATCGTCCACAAAGATCGGCTGATTGAACCCGCGGATCGAAAGCTTCAACTGCTCCGTGCCGTCCTTTTCCGGCACAAACGCTGCGGGTGTCATGCCCTCCCAGAAGCTCTTTTTTGCGCTGCTCTGCTGCGAAGGCCCGGTTGTTTCCACCGTCGTCGCAATCGAAGATGCCGAGCCGGAATCAGCCGGCAGATTTTCGTGAATGCGGCTGTAAACCTTCATGCCGACGCCGAACAGGGCAAATGCGGCACAGAGCCCGCACATCGCGGTCAGTGTGATTTTCAGGCCGCGGTTCTGTGATGCCGGTGCCAGATCGGGAATCAGGTCGTCACGGACCTCGCCGATCACATCCAGCAGCTTTTCGTCATTCTTCTTCATAATGTTATCCCCTCCTCAATTAAGTATGCGCGCAGCTTTTCCCGCACGCGCTGAAGCGTCATTTTCACGGCGCCCTCTGAAACCTGACACTGCTCCGCGACGGCCGAAACGGGCTGGATATACCAGTACCGCAGCAGGAACATCGTGCGCTGTCTGGCAGGCAGACCGGCAAGGAATTCCTCCAGCAGCGTCTTGAGCTCCAGACGCTCCGGGAACGATTCGTTGCTGCCGATCACCTCGGAAAGCTCATCGAGGCAGAGTGCAACCTGCCCGCCGCCCGCTCTGCGGCTCTGCTGCCGGCGCCAGCGGTCCAGAGCAAGATTTCGGGTAATACGGGCAAAAAACAAGTTCAGCCGGTTCGGACGCGCCGGCGGCATCGCATTCCATGCGTGCAGCCAGGTATCGTTGACGCACTCCTCCGCATCCATTGCTGCGTGCAGAATGCTGTCTGCGACCTTATGGCAGTAGGCGCCGTACCGCACCTCACTCTCCCGGATCGCGGATTCATCACGCGACCAGTAGAGGTCGATCAGTTGTTTATCGTTCATTCAGATCCTCCTTTCCGTTCACCATATAGGACGCAGTGCAGAGCGGACAGGTAACGGTCTGTCAGAAAAAAATTTTTTGAAGAGGGGGAAGCTTTGCATTTGGGGGCAAAGCCCCATATCAGACTATCCGCAAAGCGGATACATTCATTCCGCATTCCGCATTCCGAATTTCAAATTCCGCATTCACCCGATGCCTGCGATTGCCCGTTCCAGAATGCCCGTGCAGGCGGCAAGCGTCACGCCGTAATTCGTAAACGGAACACCCTGTGACAGCGCTGTGCGCATCCGCCAGCGCAGCTCCCGCTCCGTCCGCATACAGCCGCCGCAGTGGATCACCAGCGCATACCCCGTCAGGTCCTCCGGAAAGCTCCCGCCGGAGCAGTAATGCAGATCGAATGCCTTGCCGGTCAGCTTCTGAATCGCCCGCGGCAGCTTCACCGTCCCGATGTCATTGCACTGGCGGTGATGCGTGCAGCCCTCGGCAATCAGCACCCTTGCGCCGTCCGGCAGCGATTTCAGCGCCTGCACGCCCTGCACGGCCGTCTCCAGAAAGCCCTTGTACCGCGCCATGAGAATCGAGAACGAGGTCAGCGGCACGGTCTCCGGCACGGCCTCCGCCGCCTCCGCAAAGGCCTGCGAATCCGTCACGACCAGACGCGGCGGGACTTTCAGCGCGGCCAGCACGCCGGGAATCTCCTGCGGCTGCACGACAACCGCATTGGCATGGGCATCCAGCAGCTCCCGGAGCGTCTGCTGCTGCGGCAGAATCAGTCTGCCCTTCGGTGCCGATTCGTCAATCGGGCAGACCAGCACAACCGTTTCACCCGCGCTGACCAGATCGCGCAGAATGAAGCGCTCCGGCTCGCCCTGCTCTGCCAGTGCGCCGAGACGGTTTTTCAGTTTTTCAATGCCGAGGCCCGTCTGCGCACTGACGGCAACCGTATGTTCGGGAAGCTCTGCGGGAAGCGCGGGCAGCGTGTCACACTTGTTCAGCGCAATGAGATAGGGAATGCGCTCCGCCTCAAAGAGACGGCAAAGCGTCTGCTCGGTCTCGCCGAAGGGCTTTGCGGCGTCAGTAACCAGCACGGCAATGTCCGTCCGGTACAGCTCCCGCCGTGTGCGCTCGATGCGCTGTGCGCCCAGCGATGCGTCGTCGTCGTCAAAGCCGGCGGTGTCGGTCAGATATACCGCGCCCAGCGGCAGCAGCTCCATGCTCTTGCCGACGGCATCCGTCGTCGTGCCGGCAACCGGAGAGACAATCGACACCTCCTGCCCGGTCAGCGCATTGACCAGACTCGATTTGCCAGCATTGCGCGCACCGAAAAATCCAATGTGAATCCGCTCTGAGGCGGGAACCTGTTCCAGTGACATGAAATCCGCTCCTTTACCAAAGACAGGCGGCAGGATTGCTCTGCCGCCTGTCCGTTTTTGTTTCCTGCTTTGCCGGCCGGCGCCGTTAAGCCTTGACCGGAATCAGGTCTTCCTTCTGAATCAGTCCGGCCAGATAGGAGAGTACCTTCGCAGTGTCATCATTCGTGATCTTGCCGTCACCCGTGACATCGGCATTGATCTTGCCGTCTGCCGTGATGATTGCTTCCTTGTCCTCTGCACAGTAGCGCGCCATCAGAACCGCATCGGCAATGATGATCTGTCCGTTGCAGTCCGCATCGCCGTACAGGGCGTTCACGGGCGGCTCGTCAGAGGATTTGCTGCTCGTTGTGGTGTCCGGCGTGGTGGTCGTCGTGGTCGTCGTGGTGTCATTCTCGCTCGATGCCGTGGTCCGCGGCTGCGTGTGTCCGCCGCCGTAGTATTCGCTCAGCGACTGGCCGTTCACGCCGATCGGGATCTGGTGATCCAGACTGATGAACACGCCGTTTTCGTCCTGCCAGAGCGACGGCTTGACGAGTTCGTACTTTTCCGTATCCCATGTCACCATGTCTTCCAGCACCAGTCCGCCGGTATCGCCGGAATTCCAGTTGTAGCACCAGAAGGTGTGGTGAATGTGCTTTTCGATCATATAGTCGCGCAGAACCTTGAGCCATGCTCTGTTTGCGCCGGAGGGATCGTGCTTATCATCCGTAAAGCCGCCCCACTCGCCCATCAGCAGCGGCGCGATCTTTTCCTCGCAGAGGTATGCCCATGTGTCGTACCAGTATTCCTCCATGATGGAGTCACGGTCAAATTTATAGCTCGAAAAATTCGGACTCTCGCCCTGCAGGTGGAACCACGACTGCGGGTGAACAAGCGGGCCGTAGTCATGCGGCGAATAGACGATGTGGCTCTTGAGCTTTTCGTCGATCGGGAGCTTTTTGACGCCGCGGAGATTTGCACCCCACCATGCGCCGAAAACCTTGCTCGGCTCGCCGTAGTGCGCATAATCGACCGACGGTGTGGTCCAGTCGGCGCCCTTGTCGAAATCCGGATAGCACTCAATGCCCTCGACCATAATCAGAAGATTGGGGTTTCCGCTCAGGCACGCCTCCGCACCGCGTTCTGCGGCATACTTCCAGTTGTTCTCGTCCTTCGATTCATCCCACTTGGCAAACTTGCCCTCTTCCGGCTTGCCGTGCGGCTCGTTTTTCAGATCCACCGCAAGAATCGTGTCGTCGTTCTTGTAATAGCCGCAGAACCACTCCAGAGAGGTCAGCCAGTCATTGGTGCTGAAGCTTTCATCATACCACAGCGGATAGGTGTGACCGCCCGCATTGGTCGTGGCACAGTGAATGTCGATCATAATTTTGATGCCGCATTCCTTGCACCATTCCACAGCCTTGTTCCAGACATCAAAGCTGTACATCGGCGTACCGCCCGCAACGCCCTCAAGCGTCAGCTCCGGGTTCTCCCATTCGCCGACCTTAATCATCGGATCGGGCTGCTTGTTCTTCCACTGCTTCAAGATCTGCGTGGACATCGGGACACGGAGCAGATTGAAACCATGATCCGCAATCGCCTTCAGATCCTCGTGCAGATTGGAATTCCAGACGCCGTCAAAGACCTGCGAGCCGACATTGTAGCCGAACCAGTTGACGCCGGTCATCCAGACCTCGTTGCCGTTCAGATCGACGACCTTGTCGCCCTCAACATGAAGCCAGTCGTCGCAGGTGTCATCTGCGGCAGCCGCGTTGTGAAGCGGCATCGCCGCGCTCTGTGCAAGCAGCATGGCCGCTGCCGAGAGCACTGCCAGGAAACGCTTTCCTTTCATAAGAAATCCCCCTCGCTTTATATGGAAGCGGCTTTTTCTGCCGCCTCGGTACCGGAATCAGTAGCCGTACTGCTGATTGTTCTTTTCGCGCTTCCAGACCAGAACCGTCAGGACGATGCCGACAATGCCCAGCAGCGCAAAGACAAAGCCGAGAATCACAAGGAGCTGGAGCCGGTCAAATTTCACCGGACGGATCATCACCTTTTCGATCGAGGTCGAAAACTCGTTGTCGTCAAAGGTCTCGTCGTACCACTCCTTGAAATAGCCCTCGATCTTCGACGGCAGCGCGACCACGCGGCCCTCGAATTCCATCGTTTCGTTCTGCTGCACAACCTCCGACAGGTCACCGGAATCCTTTGCATCGGCAAGCGACTTATAATACGCGACGGTCTCGTCCGTGATCTTGTCGAGCTTTTCAAAGCTGCCGCCCGATGCCTCGTACAGCACAAACTGCTCGTTGTCCATCCAGAGGACATAATAGAGCTTCGAGCTCTTGTCCGAGGTGCGGACGCCGTAGGAGGTCTTGTACTCCTCTGCGCAGGCGCCGAGCACCTGGTCGATCGTGCCGCGGACCAGATCGCCCTTTTGCAGCTCGCCGGCCTTGACCTGATTGTAGTCCTTGATGTCGCCCTTCTTGTACTTGAGCCATGCCGGAATGTCCGACAGGAACACGCCGCCCATAATGAGCAGGACCAGCGTCAGCATCGCGCAGACGCGCACTTTTTTGGATGAAAACATGGTTCGGTTTCCTTTCGTTTTTTGAATTCTGCCGGGAAGCCCCCGTTATTTCATGCCGGAGACGCGCAGACGGTTCAGCGCACGCTTCAGCTTCAGCTCGGCAAGATCCTGCTCCTGCTTCGTCTTGCTCTGCTCCTTTCTCCGGCGCGCGTCCTCCTCGGAGCGCTTTGCCCACTCGACATCAATGTCCTCCGCCCACTCGACGGCGTTTGCGAGGATCGCCGTGTGCGACGGGGAGACCTTCAGTGCGCCGCCGGAAAGCGCCGCCACGCGCTCGCTTCCGTCCTCCAGCGTGATGCGCACGGGACCGGACGGGAGCGCCGCAACATATTTCTCGTGCTTTGCGAGGATGCCGATGTCGCCCTCAGTCGTGCGGACGACCAGACGCTGCACGCTGCCGTCAAAAAAGATTTTGTCCGGTGTGATGATTTGCAGCGGAAAGTTGTTCATTCCGCATCACCTTCCAGTTCCTTCGCCTTTTCGAGCACATCGTCGATCGTGCCGGCGTAGAGGAATGCCGATTCGGGAATGTCGTCATGCTCGCCGTCGATGATCTCGCGGAAGCCGCGGATCGTCTCGGAAATCGGGACATACTTGCCCTCCATGCCGGTGAACTGCTCTGCAACCGAGAACGGCTGGCTCAAAAAGCGCTGCACCTTTCTCGCACGCGAGACCGTCAGCTTGTCCTCGTCGGACAGCTCGTCCATGCCCATGATGGCGATGATGTCCTGCAGCTCCGTATAGCGCTGGAGAATCGTCTGCACCTGCCGTGCGACACGGTAATGCTCGGCGCCGACAATCTCCGGCGAGAGGATGCGGGAGCTCGATTCCAGCGGATCGACAGCCGGATAAATACCGAGCGAGGCGATCTGACGGGACAGAACCGTCGTCGCGTCCAGATGCGCAAAGGTCGTGGCCGGCGCCGGATCGGTCAGGTCGTCCGCAGGGACATAAACCGCCTGTACGGAAGTGATCGAGCCCTTGCCGGTGGAGGTGATGCGCTCCTGCAGCGCGCCCATTTCGGTTGCAAGCGTCGGCTGATAGCCGACTGCGGACGGCATACGCCCCAGCAGTGCGGACACCTCGGAGCCCGCCTGTGTGAAACGGAAAATGTTGTCGATGAAGAGCAGCACATCCTGTCCCTCGGTGTCGCGGAAGTACTCCGCCATCGTCAGGCCGGAGAGCGCCACGCGCATTCTCGCACCGGGCGGCTCGTTCATCTGGCCGTAGACCAGGCAGGTCTTTTCCAGAACGCCGCTTTCCTTCATCTCGTGATAGAGGTCGTTGCCCTCTCTGGTACGCTCGCCGACACCCGTAAAGACGGAGATGCCGCCGTGCTGGTTTGCGACATTATTGATGAGTTCCTGAATCAGAACGGTCTTGCCGACGCCTGCACCGCCGAAGAGGCCGATTTTTCCGCCCTTCAGATACGGCGCGATCAGGTCGATGACCTTGATGCCGGTTTCCAGCACCTCGGAGGAAGCCGCCTGCTCCTCATAGGACGGCGCCTCGCGGTGAATCGGCCAGCGCTCCGCGGTCTGCGGGGCGGGCTGCTCGTCCACCGGATCGCCGAGCAGGTTGAACACTCTGCCGAGCGTCTCTCTGCCGACGGGCACCCGGATCGGGCTGCCGGTATCGACGGCAGGGAGCCCGCGGACAAGGCCGTCCGTGCTGCTCATTGCGATGCAGCGGACAATGTCGTCACCGATATGCTGCGCGACTTCCAGCACCAGCTTCTGCCCGTTGTTGTCGCACTCGATTGCGTTCAGCAGCCGCGGCAGTTCATGCTTTTGAAAGCGCACATCGACGACTGCACCGATGATCTGGACGATCTTGCCGGTGCCGCCGCGCTTGACTTCTTCATTTGCCATGTGGAAAAGCTCACTTTCTGTGTAATCAGTCGGCGCCTCTGCGCCGGAAACGGTGCTGTCAGTTCTGCGCGTTGGCGCCCGAAACGATTTCGGTCAGCTCCTGCGTAATGGAAGCCTGCCGTGCGCGGTTGTATTTCAGCGAGAGATCGTCGATCATCTCCTGCGCGTTGTCCGAGGCGTGCTCCATCGCCAGACGGCGCGCCGCCTGCTCGGACGCATAGGTATCGACGACCGTGCAGTAGATGATGCCCGCCAGATACTGCGGAATCAGTGAGTCAAAGACCGCTTCGGGGCTCGGCTCGTAGTTGGTCAGTGAGGTCAGTCCCGTATTGCGCTCCAGGTTCGGCACGGGAATGACAGTCATCTGCCGCGCCTCCTGCGTCAGCGGGGAGACCAGGTTCGTGAAGAACAGCTCGACCGACGCCAGATGCCCCTCGTCAAAGAGATGCACGATATGCTCCGCCATGCGCAGCGCACCGCGGGGTGTCAGCGTTTCGCCGATGTTCTCGAAATTGCC
>JAILIG010000093.1 GCA_024695445.1 Oscillospiraceae bacterium | reverse complement strand
GCTGCTGCTTCCGGCACGGCGACCTGCTGTTCACCGGCGATACGCTGTTCCGCGACGGTGTCGGCAGAGTGGATTTCAAGGGCGGCAACATCAAGGATATGCGGGCGTCGCTTGCAAAGCTCGGTCAGCTCGACGGCGACTGCACCTGCTACTGCGGACATTATATGAACACCACGCTGTCGCATGAGCGGCAGTTCAATCACTATGTCAACCCCTCTCTGAAAACATGGTGACACAGGAGGCGCGTTCGGATATGATTCGGGCAATCACGGAACAGGAGATTCCGGACTGTGTGCAGGTCATCCGGGAGAGCTTTCAGACGGTTGCGGATACATTCGGCTTTACGGCGGAAAATGCACCGTATTTTACGGCGTTTGCGACGGACGAAGCGAGATTGCTGCACTTTCTGCGGGAGCAGCACCGCCCGATGTACGGGTATTTCGTGCAGGAGCGGCCGGTCGGGTACTACAATCTGCTGCTTGCAGAGGATGCCGCCTGTGAGCTGGGCAGCCTGTGCGTGCTGCCGGCATACAGGCACCGCGGCATCGGGGTGATGCTCCTGAACGATGCGCAGACGAAAGCTGCCGGTCTGGGATGCCGCGTCATGAAGCTGAGCATCGTGGAGGAAAACACGGTGCTGCGGCAGTGGTATGAGGCGCACGGCTTTCGGCACACGGGAACGAAGAAATTTGACTTTTTCCCGTTCACCTGCGGATACATGGAAAAACCGATCGGATGAGAAGGAATCATCGAAGAACGAGGAGGTGACCGCATGGTCATTCACACTTACGGTCATTCCCGTACCTATGAAATGGAAGCGCTGCTGAAGCTGTTCCGCCCGGCGGAGCGCTTCACTTTTTCTGCGGCGGAAACTGCGCCGGAGGGGGAGTGCCTCTCTGCGGTGCTGATGCCGCTCTCGGACGGCAGAATGCGGCTTTCGGGGCTGACGCGCATGGGCAGCAGCGAGCGCCGCGGCGAAACACTGCTGCTGCAGGACCTCCCGCCGCATCTGCTCGACCGTGAAATCTCCGCGCTGCTCTACCCGCAGCTCTGCGCCCTGACCGGGATGCGCCCTGCATGGGGAATGCTGACCGGCATCCGGCCGGTGAACCTGCTGCGGAAATTTGCCGCCCGCACCGGCAGCGTCCGGCAGGCAACGGACGATTTCCGGAACATCTGGCGGGTGACGGAGGAAAAGACGCAGCTTGCCGCGGACATTCTCGCCGTGCAGCAGCCGATCCTCGATGCGGCGCCGGAGCACGGCGTCGGCATTTATCTTTCGGTGCCGTTCTGCCCGACCAGATGCAGATACTGCTCGTTCGTCAGCAATTCCGTCTCGCAGATGAAAAAGCTGATTCCGGACTATTATAAATGCCTTGCGGTCGAGCAGCAGCTTGTCAGTGAGATCATCCGGGAATGCGGCCTGACCGTGGACAGCATTTATGTCGGCGGTGGCACCCCGACCTCGATCGACCTCTATCAGCCGCTCGACTGGCTGCAGTGCAATTTCGCCGCGGGACAGCCGCTGCGCGAATTTACGGTGGAGGCCGGACGCCCCGACACGATCACGCGGGAGAATCTGCGCGTGATGCGGCAGTTCGGCGTGACGCGCATTTCGGTCAATCCGCAGAGCTTTCAGGATGAGGTGCTGAAGGCCGCGGGACGGCCGCACACTGCGGCAGATGCTGTCGAGAAATTCCTGCTGGCGCGGGAAATCGGCTTTGACAATATCAATATGGACTTTATTGCGGGACTGCCCTGCGATACGGTGCAGGGCTTCCGCGAGAGCATCGACCGCGCAGTCTCGCTTGATCCGGAGAGCATCACCGTACATTGTCTGGCACTCAAAAAGGCGGCGGACTTCTATCAGAGCCTGCCGATGCCGGAGCCGGAGGCCGTCAGCGAAATGGTCGCCTATGCGCAGGAAACCCTGACGGCGGCGGGCTACCGTCCGTATTACCTCTACCGGCAGAAGAACATGGCGGCCAACCTCGAAAATGTCGGCTATGCAAAGCCCGGCTTTGAGAGCGCCTACAATGTCATGATGATGGACGATTCCCAGACGATCCTCGGCATCGGGGCGGGCGCCTCGACCAAGGTGCTGGGCGGGACGAGAGGCATCGAGCGGCTGACGGAGTGCAAGTACCCGTATGACTATCTTGCGCGGTTTGACGAGCTGATGGAGACCAAGCGCGCACAGCTTCTAAAGCTGCTGAAGCCCGCCGGAGCTTCAGAATAACATTTCGGTCAGCCCCGTAGCGCGGAGCCCTGAGTTGCGCTCCGCACTGCGGATACTTTCCTGCAAAATCCGAATGTCCCGCGTAAAAAGAACAAATGCTCTTTACTTTTGCGGCGATCTGTGTTATAATAGAGTGACTGCGAAAAAATCTGAACGAGACCGGCCGTTTGCCGGATTACATGAGGTAGAACAGCGATTATGAGGAAATACCGGAATCCGTTTGCGGCGGATACAATCACCGGTCAGCGGAAGGAGCCGTATTTACAGGTCTTTCTGCTCGGTGCGGCAGTGATTCTGCTGATTATGCTGCCGGTCATGATTCTGACCGGCGGATATTTCGTCTATTACGGCGACTTCAACTCCCAGCAGCTCCCGTTTTATCACCTCGCCCATGAGGCGGTGCGCGAAGGGGCGTTCGGCTGGAACTGGAAAACGGATCTCGGCGCGAATTTCATCGGCTCGTATTCGTTTTACCTGCTCGGAAGCCCGTTCTTCTGGGTGACGGCGCTGCTGCCGCAGGGCGCGGTGCTGTATGCGATCCCGTATCTGCTGGCCGCCAAGCACGGCTTTGCCGCGCTGACCGCCTACGCCTATATCCGGCGGTTTGTGCGGAGCCGGCACGCCGCGATGACCGGCGCGATGCTCTATGCGTACTCCGGCTTCCAGCTTTTCAACATCTTTTTCAACCATTTTCAGGATGTGACCGCCTTTTTCCCGCTGATGCTGATTGCCATGGAGCAGCACATCAACGAGAACCGGCGCGGCGTCTTTGCGCTGTCAGTCGGCCTGATGGCGCTCATCAACTATTATTTCTTCACGGGGCAGGCCGTGTTCCTGATTCTGTACTTTGCGGTGCGCTGCTGCTCGCCGGATTTCCGTGCAAGAGTCGGAAACTTCCTGACGCTGGCCTTTGAGGCGGTCGTCGGCGGACTGCTTGCGGGCGTGATTCTGCTGCCGACCTTCTTTGCGGTCTATGCCAATCACCGCGTCGGCAATTACCTGACCGGCATGGACATGGTCGCGTACTCCGACCGCACCCGTCTGTGGCGCATCATCCAAAGCTTCTTCATGCTGCCGGATGTGCCGGCGCGTCCGAATCTGTTCCAGTCGGACTACGCAAAATGGGCGTCGATCGGCGGCTATCTGCCGATGTTCTCGATGGCGGGCGTCATCGCCTTCATGTCGCAGAAGAAAAAGCACTGGGCCACCCGCCTGACCGTGATCTGCATGGTCTGTGCGTTCGTGCCGACGCTCAACACAATGTTCCACACCTTCAACGAGGCGTACTACGCCCGCTGGTTCTATATGCCCGTGCTCATCATGGCGCTGATGACCGCCTATGCGCTCGACAATCCGTCGATCAGGTGGCGCGGCGGCGTCAAGGTCTGCATTCTGTTCCTGCTCGGCTTCGGCGTCATCTCGCTGCTGCCGAAAACGGATGAGGACGGCTCGCTTGTCTGGTTTCAGTTTGCGCAGTTCCCGCTCTACTTCTGGCTCGTGCTGGCAGCCTGCGGCCTGATGCTCTATCTCTGCATCACCGCGCTCATCAGCCGGTCACGCGGCTGGAAGTACCAGAGCTACGCCTTCTGGATGTGTACGGTCAGCTGCATCACCTGCACGGCGATGACCGTCTACTTCGGCATCGGGCTCGGAATGTATCCGAATTACTATGTCACCTATGCGATCAAGGGCGGGGAATCCGTTTCGGTCGATCCGGTCGAAAACCAGTTCTTCCGCGTGGACATTTCCGAGGATTACGACAACTATCCAATGCTCTGGGGCTATTCCAATATGCGCTGCTTCCACAGCGTTGTGCCCGTCTCGATTATGGATTTCTACGAGAAGGTTGGCGTGACGCGGGATGTCGCATCCCGTGCGGACCAGAAGCATTACCCGCTGCGTGCGCTGTTTTCCGTCCGCTACTATTTCGACAAGGCGGATGCGGAAAATGCCGACACGGGCGAGCATAAGCTCGAAATGCCGGGCTTTTCCTACCTGAAAAAGGAAAACGGCTTCTATATTTATGAAAATCAGGCGTATCTTCCGATGGGAATTGCATACGATCAGTATGCGGACGCGGAAGCAACCGAAAGTATGACGCCGCTCTCGCAGGAAAAGACCATGCTCCAGGCATTGCTCATGACGCCGGAGCAGGCGGAGAAATACGGGGACATCCTGACAAAGCTCGACAGCACGGAAAAGCTCGGCGCGAGCGACGAGGCCTATCTCGATTTCTGCCGCGAAACCGCCGAAACCCGCTGCTGTGACAGCTTCTCCTATGATTCCTACGGCTTCAGCGCCTCGATCACACTGGAAAAGCCGCAGATGGTGTTTTTCAGCGTGCCCTATGAGCGCGGCTGGTCGGCAGAGGTCAACGGGCAGGCGGTTACGCCGGAGCTCGTGAATTACGGCTTCATGGCGGTGCGCTGCGAGGCCGGCGACAATGTGATCGAATTTCACTATCAGACGCCGGGGCTGCGCACGGGCTTTGCGATGACGCTTTCCGGCGCAGGACTGCTGGTGCTGTATCTGCTCTGTGCGGCCTTTGCGGAGCACAGACGCAAAACACCGGCCTATACCGCGAAATACTGCTACGACTACCATGCGGCGGGTGAGCTGCCGATCCATACGATGTATACCCGCTATTCCAGCATGAAATCCATGAACAGGCTTCTGAACGGGACGGAGACAGGGGAAATGCCGCCTGCACCCGCTGCGGAGCCGGAGGAGGATCAGCCGAATGACAAATGAAGAACAGCGCCCCTGCACGGGGGACTGCGGAGACTGTGCGCAGCGCGGCGGATGTGTGATTCCGGAGCTGCACCTGAAGGAGGAGCAGATTTCCTCCGAGGAGGTCTATAACGGCAGGATCATCCGCGTGACGAGAGACACCGTGCGGCTCGAAAACGGCTCCGAGGCCGTCCGTGAGGTCGTGCATCATCCGGGCGGGGCCTGCGTCGTCCCGCTGACCGATGACGGTCAGGTCCTGATGGTGCGGCAGTTCCGCTACCCGCACGGCAGCGACACGCTGGAGGTGCCCGCCGGCAAGCTCGAATACGGCGAGGATCCGGAGCAGTGTGCGCGGCGGGAGCTCCGGGAGGAGGTCGGCGCCGAGGCGGAGGAATTCTATTCGCTCGGCTCGCTGTATCCGACGCCCGCCTATGACCGGGAGATCATTTATATGTATCTGGCACGCGGGCTGCACTTCTCGGAGCAGTCCCTCGATGCGGACGAATTTCTCGATGTCGAGAAGCTGCCGCTCTATGAGGCGGTGCGCCGCATCATGCGGGATCAGATTCCCGACGCCAAGACACAGATCGCGCTGCTGAAAACCATGCAGCTCATCATGGGTGCTGACTGAAGGCGCGGAAGGAACGCCTGCTGCATAATATGCAAAATGAAAACAAATGCTGAGAAAAAAGAAATCTGCCCGCACGGGACCGTGGGGCAGAGGTTTCTTGACAGATAGATTATGAAATCAGGAGAGCGGGGCTTCCGCTTCTGCTTCCTGTCCGGCTTCGGCCGTGTTTTCGGCGGCAGCCTGTTCGTTTTCTGCCTGCATCAGCGCAAGCTGCTCCTGATAGGCCTCCAGAATCTGCTCTTCGAGATACTGGCGGGCCTGTGCAGAGATCGGATGGACGATGTCGCGGAAGATGCCGCCCTCATCCTTTCTGCTCGGCATTGCGACGAACAGCCGGTTTTCTCCCTGAACGACCTTGATGTCGTGTACGGCAAGCATTTGGTCGAGGGTAATGGATACAATTGCACGGAGACGGCCGTCTGTCATCATTTTGCGGATTTTCAGATCAGTAATTACCATGGTTGAACCTTCCTTTCATATAACGGAAATGTCTCTGCAAGCGGTTTGATTTTCCAGCGAATGCGGTAAAAAAAGGGGAAATATCCTAATCGACCGCCGCACTGTTGTGTCTATCATATCACAGAAATGTGTTCGTTTTGTGTATATTATACGAAAAAGAGGATGAAATCAACAATGAGAGATTTATTATCAGGCAAGAAGCATATCCACATGATCGGAATCGGCGGCAGCGGAATGTATCCGCTGGCACAGATTCTGCACGCAAAAGGGTATTTTCTGACCGGCTCTGACAACAATGAAACCGACACGCTGGCGGCCGTGCGGGCGATGGGCGTGCCGGTGCAGCTCGGACAGCGGCCGGAGAATCTCGGCGACGCCGACCTTGTGGTCTATTCCGCCGCGATTGCAAAGACCAACCCGGAGCGTGCGGCGGCCGAGGCGAGCGGCGTGGACATGATGGAGCGCAGCGAGCTGCTCGGACTGGTCTCCGAGTGGTACCGCGAGGCCGTCTGCATTGCCGGCACGCACGGCAAGACGACCGTGACCTCGATGCTGACGCAGATTCTCTTTACGGCGGGTGTCGATCTTTCAGCGGTCATCGGCGGCAAGCTGCCGAGCATCGGCGGAAGCGGCCGGTCGGGCAGCAGCGAGGTGTTCGTCTGCGAGGCCTGCGAATATGTCGATACCTTCCTGCGGCTGTCTCCCGATATCTCCGTGATTCTCAACATTGACGAGGACCATATGGAATATTTCCACACGCTTGACAATCTGAAGGCATCCTTTACGAAGTTTGCGCAGAAGGCGAGCAGATTCGTGATTTACAACGGCGATGACGCCAATTCCTGTGACGCGGTCAAAGGCGTGACCGGCAAGAAGATGATCCGCTTCGGCAAGGGCGCGGACTGCGAGTGGCGCGCTGCCGATGTAAAGCACACTGCCGGCGGCAGAACGGAATTTTCCGTGTATCACGAGGACAAACTGCTCGGTACGGCGGCGATTCTCGTGCCGGGCGACCACAATGTCCTCAATGCGCTGGCTGCGATCGCCGCGGCGCACTGTGTCGGGCTCAGCTTCGCGCAGTGTCAGGCCGGTCTGCTGGAATTCCACGGTGCCAAGCGCCGTTTTGAGATCCACGCGGTCGCGGGCGGCATTGCCGTCGCCGATGACTATGCGCACCACCCGGCGGAAATCGCCGCGACGCTCCGTGCGGCCAAGGCGATGCCCTACCGCCGCGTCATCGCGGTGCATCAGCCGTTCACCTACTCCCGCACGGCGCGTCTGCTGGACGATTTTGCGGCGGCGCTGACGATTGCCGATCAGGTCGCGTTGACGGACATCATGGGCGGCAGAGAGGAAAACACGATCGGGATTTTCACCCGTGCGCTGGCGGAGAAAATTCCCGGCTGCATCTGGTTCCCGCAGGACGAAACGGTCCCGTGGACGGATGAACGGAAGTACAAAAACTTTGACGATGTCTGTGCGGCGGTCTGCGAAACGGCCGAACCCGGCGACCTGATTATCACGCTGGGCTGCGGCGATGTCAACAAGCTGTCCCGTCAGATTGCGGAAACACTGAAGCGGAAGGCGGAGGGGTAAGTCCCCCGTAAAAAAGGAGAGGAACCGACTGTCATGCTGAATGAAAAGGCAAAGCAAATCTACCGGTTTATCTGCGACCGGCTGGAGAGCGGCTATGCGCCGACGGTCCGCGAAATCTGCGCGGGGCTCGGCATCCGCTCCACCTCTACGGTACACAAGTATATCAACCTGCTGGTTGCGGACGGGTATCTCGAAAAAATGGACAATCAGAACCGTGCGATCAAGCTGCGCGGCAGCAGTGCGGTGCGCGTGCCGCTGCTCGGAACGGTCACGGCCGGTCAGCCGATCACGGCGATTGAGAACATCACGGATTATCTGAGCTATGTGCCGGACAGACATTACGCCGGTCAGCTCTTCGCGCTCAATGTGCGCGGCGAGAGCATGATCAACGCCGGCATTTTCGACGGGGATATCGTCATCGTCGAGCAGTGCGAGACCGCCGCGAACGGCGAGATTGTCGTTGTCATGGTCAACGGGGACGAGGCAACGGTCAAGCGCTTCTACAGGGAGCACGGCGGCTTCCGGCTTCAGCCGGAAAATGACAGCATGGAGCCGATTTATGTGAAGGAGGCGGCGATTCTCGGCAGAGTCGTTGCGCTGCTGCGTTATTTTGAATGATACAGAAAGGATGTAGAACAGTATGAAAAATCTGGTCAAGGTTGTACTCTGCGGAAAGGAATACAGACTGCAAACGGAGGATGCGCCGAGCTATGTCTATCAGCTTGCCAAGACACTGGAAAAGCGCATCTCTGACATCACCGAGAAAAACCGTCAGGTGTCGGCGCACTCCGCGGTCATGATGGTCGCGCTCTCTGCGCTCGACGAGCTGACCAAGGCAAATAACAGCATCGAGGTCATCCGCTCGCAGGTCAAGGAGTATGTGGACGAAGCGGGCAAGGCACGCCTTGAGCGCGATGCCGCCCTGCGCGAGATCGACACGCTGCGCGCAAAGATCGAGCAGCTGGAGAACCTGATGAAGCTGCGGGAGCTGCGTGACAGCGAGCAGGCAGAGGCAAAGCCGGAGCCGCAGACCGATGCGGAGTCCGCCGGCACGGAGCCAGCCGGAGAGCCGGACGGACAGCTTCCGCTGACGGAGGCATGACCCCGTTTTTGCCGGAGCTGCTGGCCCCTGCCGGCAGCATGGAGGCGCTGACGGCGGCCGTCCGCTGCGGCGCGGATGCCGTTTATCTGGGCGGAACACAGTTTTCTGCCCGCGCACACGCCGAAAACTTCGATCCGGACAGCCTGCGCACGGCGGCAAAGCTCTGCCACGGCAGCGGTGTCCGGATCTATCCCGCGGTCAACACACTGCTCTTTGACCGCGAATTCTCCGCGCTCGACGAGATGCTCTGTCTGCTGGCAGAGATCGGCGCGGACGGCATCATCGTGCAGGATGCGGGTGTCGCGACCTATATCCGCAGGCGCCTGCCGACGCTGCGTCTGCACGCTTCTACACAAATGACGATTCACACGCCCGCCGGCATTCAGTACGCTGCCGAAGCGGGCTTTTGCCGTGTTGTCGCGGCGCGGGAGCTCTCCGCCGCGCAGCTTTCCGCAATGTGTGCCGAGGCGGCGCGCTGCGGTTTGGAGGTCGAAATGTTCGTCCACGGCGCACACTGTATGTGCGTTTCGGGACAGTGCTGGATGTCCGCGGCAATGGGCGGGCGAAGCGCAAACCGCGGATGCTGTGCGCAGCCCTGCCGTCTGCCGTTCACGGCGGATGCCGGAAAGCCTGACGCCTGCGCACTGTCGCTGAAAGACCTCTGCCTGCTCGAACATCTGGACGAGCTGCGCGAAATCGGCGTTCACTCGCTGAAAATCGAGGGGCGGATGAAGCGTCCGGAGTATGTGGCGGCAGCCGTCTCCGCATACCGGGCGGCACTGGACGGACGCGAGCCGGACCGCGGCGCCCTGCGTGCGGTATTTTCCCGCAGCGGCTTTACGGACGGGTATTTCACCGGCAGACGTGCCGGAATGTTCGGGACGCGCCGCCGCGAGGATGTCATAGCGGCACAGGATGTCCTTCAGCCGCTGCGCGCACTGTATCAGAAGCCGCGGAAATGCGCGGTCCTGAATGCGGTATACACCTTGCGGCACTGTGCGCCCTCCAGCCTGACGGTGTCCGATGAAACCGACCTTTCCGTTACGGTGACGGGGGAGATTCCGCAGACCGCGCAGAACCGCCCGACTGATTTAGAACAGCTCAGGCGGCAGTTTGACCGTCTGGGCGACACGGTATACACCGCCGGAACGGTCACGGCGGCGCTGGACGACGCCCTGATGCTGCCGGCGTCCGCGCTCAATGCCCTGCGCAGGGACGCGGTTTCCGCGATGGACGCCGCACGCATCCGATTGCACAGCGTACAGCACCGCCTTTCGGTAATTCCGGAACCGGTGCCGCCAGCGGAACAGGTCTGGCGCGGATTCCGGCTGCAGATCCGGCGTGCGGAGCAGCTTTCCGCGCTCGGCGGCTTTGCCGGCAGACTGGATGCCCTGCTGATTCCGCTCAAAACGGCACTGACCGGATACGCGGAGCTGCCGGTCCCGAAGGAACGCTGCATTCTGGTGCCGCCGCGTCTGGTGCTTGACGAACCGCAGATTGAAAAAATGCTGCGTGCCGCGAAGGAGCTGGGCTTTTCGGCGATGCTCTGCCAGAGCGCGGGAGACATCGCGCTCGGAGCACGCTGCGGGATGCGGCTGAGCGGCGGGCCGGGGCTGCACCTGACCAACCGTTTTGCAGCGGCGGAATACGCCGCCCGCGGGCTCGAAGATGTCCTGCTCTCTCCGGAGCTGCCGCCGCACAAGGGGATCGCGTCGCCGGTTCCGGCCGGTGCGCTGCTGTACGGCAGACTGCCGCTGATGCTGACGCGGAACTGTCCGGTGCAGGCACAGGTCGGGTGCGGAAACTGCCGCCATATGCTGACGGACCGGAAGGGCAGCGCGGTTTATGCAGACTGTACGCGGTACACGGACAGTCCGGACTATGCGGAGCTGTTCAACGCGGCGGTGCTCTGGCTGGCCGATCAGCCGGCAGCGCGCCGCGGGCTGTCCTACGGGCTGCTCAGCATGACCGATGAATCCGGCGTGCGCGTCCGCGAGGTGCTCTCCGCGTATCTGGACGGCGCGGAGATCCCGCCGCCGGAAAAGTTTACCCGCGGCCTGCGTTTGCGGGACTGATGCGGAACCGTCCGGAGCCGGATTTGCAGTGCAGCAGCCTAAAGGGGAAGCGGCTTTGATGCGCAGCTCCTTTAGGTTTTCCTTTTGCGTTCCGCGCACTGCGGCGGCACGGCCCGTCATGCCGAGATTATGATATTTTTATGAGGAATGCGGCAGATGCTTGCAATACCGGATAAAATATGATATAATAAATTAGTTTCTGCCCCCGCGATAAAAAGGAAAACAACAGGAGATGGAAAAATGGAACAGACATCAGTTTTTACGGCAAAACACGCCGCCGCCTGTGCGCAGGATGTCCTGAAGGAAGTCCAGCGTGTGGTTGTTGGTAAGGATTTGATTATTCTGAAGGTACTGCTGGCGGTGCTGGCGCGCGGCCATGTCCTTCTGGAGGATATGCCCGGTGTCGGAAAAACGACGCTGGCTCTTGCATTTTCAAAGGCACTGGATCTGGACTATCATCGCATTCAGTTTACGCCGGATGTCATGCCGAGCGATGTGACCGGATTCTCCGTGTATCAGCGTGAGACCGGCGAAATGGAGTTCAAGCAGGGCGCGGCCTTCTGCAACCTGCTGCTCGCCGACGAAATCAACCGTACATCGCCGAAATCGCAGTCCGCGTTGCTCCAGGTCATGGAGGAAAGCGCTGTGACCGTGGACGGCAAAACCTACCCGATGCCGATGCCCTTCTGCGTGCTCGCAACACAGAACCCGACCGGCTCTGTCGGTACGCAGATGCTGCCGGAATCGCAGCTGGACCGCTTCATGCTCCGGCTGCACATGGGCTATCCCGATCTCGACAGCGAGGTGCAGATCATGTCCTCACGCAGCAGCGTCAACCCGCTCGACGAGGTGCATCAGGCGATTACCCGCGACGAGCTCCTGATTATGCAGGAGACCGCCGCGCAGGTCTATGTGGATGAAGCAATTTATCATTATATTGCAGAGCTCGCTGCCGCAACGCGCAAGCATGAGCTGGTGCGCCTCGGCGTCTCGCCGCGCGGCTCGCTGGCACTTTGCGCCGTGTCCAGAGCCGTCGCGCTGATCCGCGGCAGAGACTATGTCGTGCCCGATGACATCAGCGTCATCATCCGCGAGACCTTCGCACACCGGATGCTGCTCAGTAACCGCGCCCGTGCCGAAAATATCGAGGCGGAGGACATCATCGGCGAGATCCTCTCCTCCGTGCGCGTTCCCGAACTGCAAGGGAAAGAAAGATGATCGCAGGCAAGCTGATTTATGCAGCACTGCTGGTCGTACTGGTCCTGTTCCTGATTCTGTACCGCGGCGCACTTTCCCTTCAGCTTCTGATATTTGCGCTGGCTTTTCCGATTATATTGCGGATACTGCTCTCGGTACAGTCCCGCAAAATGGCCGTGCAGCTCAGGGCTGCAAAGCGGCGGCTGCGGAAAGGGGAGCCGTTCGACTGGATGCTGCTCGTGCGGAACAACTCCTCGATTCCGGCCGTACAGGCACAGGTTCTGCTCGAATACCGCAGCAGTCTGGCCGGTCTGCCGCAGAATCTGACCGTCGAAATTCCCGTGCGGCCGAATAACACGCATCAGGTGCGCCTGACCTTTCACGCGGCGACCAGCGGCGTCATGGACCTGAAGCTGAAGGCGCTGCGCCTGTACGATCCGCTGCACCTGTTCTCCGTCAAACGCCCGCTGCGCGATTCCTCGCAGGTGATGGTTCTGCCGGAGCCGGCCGTGCTGCCGGACTGGCTGCCGTCTGCGCCGGAAATTGACGATTCGCCGGAATATTCCAAGGTCAAGCCCGGCGACGATCCCTCTGAGATTTTCGATTTTCATGTCTACCGCGAGGGCGATCCGATCACCCGCATTCACTGGAAGCTGAGCTCCAAGCTCGACGACCTGATGGTCAAGGAGTTCAGCCTGCCGATTGCCGGACAGACGGTTCTGGTGCCGTTTTACTGCCTGACGGCGGCGCAGCCCGAAGCCGCAATCCGGCTGGACGCGATGCTGGCGATGATGAGCGGTGCGGCACAGCTCCTGACCGATGCGGAGCTCTCTGCCTCTCTGATGCTGCTCAGCAAGCTGACGGCAGTTCCGTTTACCGATTTTGAGGACTATTATGATGCGATGACCGCGCTGCTCCGGACCGATCCGGTCTCGGAGGAGCTGACGGAATCGCTGGTCGGACAGATGTTCCGGCTGCAGGAGATCGAGCACCAGCACGACAGCCTGCTCGTTTTCCTGCCGAAGCTCGATGCGGGCATTCTGTCGCAGCTCTCCGGTCTTCCGCATCCCGAGCGGATAACGGTCTTTGCGGCGGCCTCCGCCGAGGAGAAGCTGCCGGCCGATATGCTGCTGCCCTTCCCGCTGTACCGCGCAGACCTCGATGAGCTGCTGCCGGAATGGGAACGCAAGCTGCTGCCGGCTCCCGTACCGGAAGGGGGTGCGGCATGATGTTCCGTTCCAGGACTGCATCCGACCACTCCGAAAGCCGTGTGCAGTACAATCCCGCGACCTTGCTTCTGCATGAGAGTGTGAGAATTTCCGTCCGCGAACAGAACGGACCGCCGCATCATCTTGTGCGGCTGCTGCTCTCCCTGACCGGCCTGATCGGCTCGTTCTGGTGCTTTGACGGGTTCTTTCATCCCGGCTGGAATCTGAAGCTCATCTGTCTGTTCCTCGTCGGTTTCTCCGTTCTGACCAGATTCCTGTACCGCCGCTCGCGGTTCGGGACACTGCTTCTGCTCGGCGAAACGGCGGCCGTCTGCGTGCTGCTGCTGCGGTACATGGAGCAGGCTGCGGAGGGTGCTTACACCATTTTCCGCATCATGTCGTCCAAAATCACAAATCAGCCGCTGCTGAATCCTGTACAGCCGGCCGTACCCGGCGGCTGGAGCCGTCAGGCCATGCTGATGTTTACGGCACTGACCGTTGCGGCGCTGCTGACCGTCGTGGTCGAGTATGCGGAGAACAGCCGGTTCTGCTTCCTGCTGCGGTTTCTGGTCACCTTCATGTTTCTGGAGACCGGTTTGTACTTCGGTCTGGAGACGCATCCGGCTGCGGTTCTGATGCTGATTGTGTTCTGGATCGGTTCGCTGATGATTACGCTCGGCACCGAGGCGGAGCGCCGGCATGACCGGCAGCAGCGGGCGCCGGTTTCCAGAAAAACCATTACCATCGGCGCAGGCAGCCCCCGGACGGCGATTGATTCTGCGCTGGTGCTGCTGCTCGCCGTGACGGCGCTGCTCGGCGTCGGCATCGGCCTCGTGACGCACCGATTTGTGCGCTCCGAACGCCTCAATCAGACACGCGAACGCATCATGGATGCGTACCGCAATTTCACGATCTACGATTTCACCGGCTTTTTCAGCAAATTCGATTTCGGCGACGGACCGAATGTGGTCTCCGATCTGGTCGATCTGAAGCACGACTCCAATCTGCACTTCACCGGCAAAACCGTGCTGGAAGTGCAGGTGGACAATTCCGTCCGGCAGGACAATTACTATCTGCGCGGAATCGTGCGGAACGAGTACACCGGTGACGGCTGGGCGCTCAAAAGCCACCGCTACCGCAGCGTCCGCAGTCTGCTGAAGCGGCTGGCGGATGCCAACCGGATGCCGCAGACCGTCTGGCATTCGGGACATACGGAGGAGCTGAAAAACAACGACGGCAAGTATCCGGTCGTCAACTGGTCGGTTGCCGCGAAACAGACGGAGACACTGAATTATCTGCCGTATCAGGCACTTGTGCCGGACGGCGCAAAGTACAGCTACGACAGCGAGGTGACGCTGGAAAGCCGCCAGAAGTACAGCTTCATGACAATCAACAACGCCGTGACGGACTGGGCGGAAATGAGTGAGCGTTCGGCTCCCTCTGACGATGCGGATATTTCGGAATATGAAGATTTCGCAGCAGATGCGTACCTTTCCGTGCCGGACACTGATGCGATGCGCCATATCCGGGACACCTTCCGCAGCAATTATGTGCTGGACGGAAAAACGCTGGAGACAAAGCTCGATCTGATCCGCAGCTTTATCTGGCAGCGTGCGACCTATGATACGCAGCCCGGCGATTTCCCGGAAAAAAGCGATTTTGCGGAGTATTTCCTCTTCCGCTCGCACCGCGGATACTGCGCGCACTATGCGACGGCGGGCGTGCTGCTCTGCCGGATGAACGGCATTCCGGCGCGCTATGTGCAGGGCTATGTGGTCGCCGAGGACGATTTTGTGCTGAAGGCCGCAAACGGTCAGTTCAGAATCCCTGTGCCGGATTACCGTGCACACGCCTGGGCGGAAATCTATGTGCAGGGCTACGGCTGGATGCCGTATGATTTCACCGAGGGCATCACCGCACAGTGGCGTTCCACGGCACCGGAGCAGACGGCTCCGCCGCAGACCACGCTTGCCACCACGCATACGACGGTCACGACGGCAACGACCGCCGCCCGCTCGACTGAGGCGGCCGTCACGACGGCACCTCCTGCCGTCAGACAGATCGTTCAGCTTCCCGCATGGGCAGTGAAGGCGCTGAAGGTGACCGGCATCGTGCTTGCGGTTCTGCTGCTGATTGCCGCCGTCATTCTGCTGTGGCGTGCGCATCACTTCAAAACCGTGCAGCGCCGCAGGGACAAAATGCGGCAGAGCAACCCGAACCGCGCCGGCAGCGAATCGTATGCGTTCCTGATCCGGCTCCTGCATATGCAGGGCATCGACCGCGGCAACGCGCAGTACAGCATCTTTGCGGAAACGGCAGAGGAGTCCTGCGATCTGCTGGAGGCCGGCAGCCTGACGCGTGCGATTGATCTGCAGCAGCAGACTGTGTTCAGCCGGGACGGCATCTCGGCGGAGGAAGCGTCCGAGCTCTGCGGTACGGCCGAGCGGCTCGCCGACGCGATCTTTAAAAAGGCAGACAGGCGGCACCGTCTGATTCTGCGCTGGTTCCGGCATATCGTCCGCTGAACCGGTATCTGAAAAAAGTGAGAACCGGCAGGGCAGGAGACTGTTCTGCCGGTTTTTCCGTGACAGGGCAGAAATGCGGGGCATACGCAGTTGACAGATTCCGCCTGTGTGTGGTATAATTTCGGTAAGAAACGGGAGGTGTATCTGATGAAAGAGATTTCAGACAGCCGGATTTCATTCAGAAAGCTGTTTGATGTGAAATCCTATCCGGAGCAGCTTCTGCGCTTTTTTGTTGCGGTATCCGGCAGCGGTGACTTACTATACATTACCGAGGAAGTGACCGGCATGGGCATCACGGACATGGGGCTGCAAAGGCACATCTACCGCCTTGACAAAGCCGAATTCCGCGAGCGTCTCGAACAGGCAAGGCGAAACGGAAAACTGCAAAAAGCGATCCGGAAAGGAGATACCACGCTGGAAGAGGTTGAAAAGCTGAGCCTGTAAACCCGGTAGTTCTCTGCTGTCATAAGCTTGCTGTTCCTTGATATTTCACGCTTTTTCGGTTGTGGTAAAGACCGATTTATCATATTCAGTGATTCATCCGCACTCATACTTTCCGGAAGGAGGAAATCATGAAATGATACTATGTCCGGGCTGCTTTGTAGATTATTTGTTACCCGCAATCGTGAACCAGACACAGGAAATCATCCGGATATGCAATGAATGTAATTGCATTGTTTATCAAAAGGACGGATGCATAAAAACAACGAATCTTACCACTTTTATGGAAGAAAGAGGGCTTCCTGATTTGTGGTCGGAACTGACGCTTCTGGATATTGGAGAGACTGCTGAGGAAGAGACTTACGAAAATACAAAGAATCTGTTTCCCACAATAGGAGAATAAAGCAAAGACAGGCGGCTTCCTTCCGGTTGCCGCCTTTTTTGTTCAATGTACCCGTGCGTCAGAACCGCCGCGGCCGTTCTCCGGGATAGGACAGGCACGCCGGCGCATATGCTGGACAGAAAGGCGGTGTGCGGGTGATATCGGTCAGGCTGTTCGGGACGCGGATTCTGCTGGATTTTACGGCGCCGGCATGGCTGGCGCTTCTCTCTCTGATGCTGCCGGGGACGGTTCTGCTGCGGACGCTGGCGGCGTGTCTGCTGCACGAATCGGCGCATTTTCTGGCAATGGCGCTGCTGCACCGTCCGCCCGATTCGCTGCGGATCTCCGCGGTGGGGCTCTGCCTGCGGATCAGGGACGATGCGCTCTGTCCGACGGCACCGCTTTCCTGCATTCTGCTGGCGGGTGCTGCCGCGAACGGTCTTGCGGCGCTGGGGCTGCTGTTTTTCGGGATGCCGGAAGCGGCCTCTGCGAATTTCTCGCTGGCAATGCTGAATCTGCTGCCGTATCCGGCGACGGACGGCGGAACGCTGCTGGAGCTGCTGCTGACACAGCGCTGGCTGACGACTGCACCGGAGCGGATCGGTGCGGTGCTGCGCAGGGTACGGATCGGGACGACGCTGGTATTCGGCGGGGGGCTGTGGGCGGCCGGCGTCCGGAACCCGCCGCTCTGGGCGATGCTGTTTTTTCTGGCCGGCAGTGCAGGTGTTTCGTCTTCTGCCCATTGAAATTTTCTCCGGCTTATGCTATAATAGAAGCAGAATCCGGTGCCGCCGGCACCGCAGGACAAATTCACGAAAAGGAGACAGATCATGCGCTATTCCGACCGTCTGCGGATTTTCCGCGAGAACCGGAAAATTGCCGCCTCCGGCAGCTATGAGGCCGCCGGAAGACAGGTTTTCCTTCCCAAATCAGCCGCTGCACTGGCCAAAGAAACCGTCTGTCTGTTTCCCGATGCCGTGCAGGCTCCGGAAAACGGCCGGACAGAGCCGTTCCGGCTGGCGGAGCATACCGTGCAGACCGATACGATCAGCGCCGTGCTGCAGCTCCGTGCGGCGGGCGTGACGGGGGAGATCATCGCGCTGAATTTTGCCAATGCCATGGCGGCCGGCGGCGGATACCGGCTCGGCGGCGACGCACAGGAAGAGAGCCTGTGCCGCTGCTCGATGCTCTACCCTGCCATTCTCGGAAACCGGGAGTTTTACCGCCCGCACCGCCTGCGCCCGACGCCGTTTTACAGCGACCGGATGCTGATTTCACCGGATGTGCCGGTGATCCGCAGTTCAGACGGCAGCCTGCTTTCCGAGCCGGTTCCCTGCACCTTCCTGACCTGTGCCGCCGTGAACCGGAGAATCGCAAAGCTGCTGCTGCGCTCTGACCGCCGCATTGAGGCGGCGATGCGGCAGCGGATTGAGAAAATAGTCGCAGCCGCCGCGGAACGCCGCCCTGCCGCCGTTGTGCTGGGCGCCTTTGGCTGCGGCGCGTTCGGAAACAAACGCAAGGCGGTGCTGCCGATGTTTGAGGATGCGGTCAACCGCCTGATGCCGGACGGCGTGCAGGTCGTGTTTGCCGATCCGCACCGCTGACTTACCGTAGGAGATTCACATGGAAGATAAGACCGTAAAAATCAAAGACTATGTCTTTCGTCTGAATGATGACCGTGCAGTTTTGACGGCATGGAACAAAAACCGCGCAAGCGTGGAGCTCCCGAACCGGGTGGAGGGCGTCCCCGTGCGGGACATTGATCCGGATGCCTTTGAGGGCTGCGAGTCCCTGCGCGACATTTCGCTGCCGATGGAGCTTGCGCATCTGCCCCTGACCGAGCTGCGCCGCTGCCGGTCGCTGGAGGCGATCCGTGTCTCGCCGCTGCACGCGGAATTCAGCTCGCAGGACGGTATTTTATACAACAAGGAGAAAACCGAGCTGCTGGACTGCCCGATTGCGCGCTCCAAGGCCGTCCGCGTGCCGGAAACCGTCAAAAAGATCGTGAAATCAGCGTTTTCCGGCTGCGAGAAGCTCCGCGAGATCAACCTGCCGGCGCATCTGGAGACCATCGAGGACTACGCCTTTGCGCACTGCAAGTCGCTGCACAGCATGGCGCTGCCGGACAGCCTGAGCTTCATCGGGCCGCACGCGCTGACCGCCTGCCGTCAGCTCCGTGCGCTGCATCTGTCCTCGAACATTACCGAGCCGCCGGTGCTCAACGGCTGCAAATCGCTGCGCGCAATCACCGTCTCGGCGGAGAACCCTGCGCTGTCATCGAGAAACGGCGTGCTGTTCAATGCGGACGGCACCGAGCTGCGCCGCTGCCCGCAGGGGAAAACCGGCAAGCTCGTGATTCCCGCCGAAACGCAGGCGATTGCCGCCGATGCGCTGAGCGGCTGCGGCGGACTGACGGAAATCCGCGTCGCAGAGGGGAATTCCGCGTTTTCCGATCAGGACGGCGTGCTGTTCGATGCTGAACGGACGCGCCTGATCTGCTGCCCGGCCGGATACGGCGGCACGCTGATGCTCGGCGAGGAGGTCACCGAGATCGGCCCCGATGCGTTTCCGGTGCAGCTTCTGCCGATTGTCATGGATGACGGCAGCGGCAGCATCACACGGCTGTGGATTGAGGGCGCAGCGCTGAACGAAATCTGCACCGCAAACGAAAATGCCGTGTTTTCGAGCGAAAACGGCGTGCTTTACAACAAGGACAAGACGGTGCTGCTGCGCTGTCCGGGCGGATACCGCGGCCGGCTGACGCTGCCGGACACGGTGCGGGAAATTGCCGATTCCGCGATGCGCGGATGCAGTGAGCTGACTGCGCTGAATCTGCCGGACGGGCTGCGCCGAATCGGGGATGCCGCACTCGAAGGCTGCTTCCAGCTCGAACGCCTTGTGATTCCGGAGGGGACCGGGGAGATCGGCGAGGGCGCCATGACAGGCTGTGTCCATATGACGGATGTGTTCATCCGCGGGCGGCAGACGGCGGTCGGACATCTGGCCTTTGACTGCTGCGCGAACCTGACGGTGCACGCGCCGGCGGACAGTCCGGCAGCGCAGTATGCTGCGGCGGAGCGCCTGAACTTCCGGCCGATTCTGGGCATCTGAACCGCCTGTCCCGCGCCGGCGGACATCGGAAAGGAGAATGACCATGCTGCATATGATTCTCGGCGGCTCCGGCTCCGGCAAGTCTGCGCTGCTGACGCAGAAAATCAAGTCGGCTGCGGAATCCGGAAAGACAGTCCGCACGATGATTCCGGAGCAGTTCGCCTTTACCTACGACAACCGCCTGTACGATGCGCTCGGTCCGGCAGCCTTCAACCGCATCCGGAGCGGCAGCTTCCGCAACCTGATTTCGGAGATTCTGGGCGAAATCGCCGCACAGCCCCGCGACGCCGCCGACGAAGTGACCAAGACCGTCGTGCTGCATGAGGTGCTGTCGCAGCTCTCGGAGAAACACGCGCTGCGCTTTTACGGCAGACAGGCGGAGAAGGCTTCCTTTCTGCCGCAGGCGGCGGCACAGCTCAGTGAGATGATGCAGTCCGGCACGGCGCCGGAGGATCTCTATGATGCGGCGGTCGCGGCCGAAAGCATCATTTTGCAGCAGAAGCTGCTGGACATCGGCCGGATCTATGCCGACTATCTCGACGCCCTTGCGGCCCGCGGCCTGCGCGATACGCTCTGCGACCTCAGCACGGCAGCCGCGGCGGCGGACGGGACAGGCTATTTTCGCGGCAATCACTTTTTCTTCGATGAATTTGAGTCCTTCACCGGCGACCAGGCTGACATGATCGAGGTCATTCTGCGCGACGCCGAGGAGGTCTGGATCGCGCTGCGCACCGATGACATGGACGCCCCCGATTTCTCGCGCTTTGATGCGGTCAACGAGACGGCGCGGCGGCTGCGTGCGCGGGCGGCGGCGCTCGGGGTTCCCGCGGAGGTAACGGTGCTCCGGACACAGTACCGGTTTGCCGATCCGTCGCTCGCGTTTCTGAGCCGGCATCTGTTTACGGCGGAAAAGGTGCAGTATGACGGCGAAACCGGCGTAACCGTCGCCGAGGCGGCAGACATGACGCTCGAAGCGGATTACTGTGCGGCGAGCATCCGGAAGCTGCTCGCGGAGGGCAGCCGGGCGCGGGACATCATGGTCGTCATGCACGATCTGCAGGGCTACGGCACGCTGCTTCAGGCGGCGTTCCGCAAGTACGGCATCCCGTTTTTCATGGACCTGCGGGAGAGCGTGCTGCACACGGCAGTCATGAAGCTGCCGCTCTGTCTGCTGGAGCTGGCGCAGCGCACGACGACCGATGCGGTGCTGCGTCTGCTGAAAACCCAGCTCAGCCCGCTCAGTCAGGCACACGCCGCAAAGCTCGAAAACTATGCGTATGAATGGGATATTGAAGGGCATCAGTGGGAGAACCCCTTTGCGCCGGAAACCGATGAACAGGGCGAGATCGAGTCCTACCGCGTGATGCTGATGACGCCGCTGCTGCGCCTGCGCAGTGCGTGCCGCGAACGGGAGGGGCATCCGCTGACCGGCGCCGCCTGCTGTGAGGCGCTCTACCGCTGCATGGAGCAGATGGAGATTCCGATGCGTGTCGGCGGCATCGCATCGAGCATGAAGGATCGCGGCGATCTGGCGGGCGGCCGCGAAATGCGCCGCCTCTGGAACCGCCTGACCGAGCTGTTCGACACGCTCTATGCGGCGCTCGAATCCTCGCCGATGACACTGAAGCATTTCACGGAGCTGCTGACAGAGGTGCTGCGCGGCAATCAGATTGCCGTGCCGCCGCAGACGCTCGATGCCGTCACGGTGCAGAGTGCGGCGGAGGCGCGGTACCGTACGCCGAAAACCGTCTTTGTCCTCGGCGTCAACGAAAAGGAGTTTCCGGCCGAAATCTCGGACGGCGGCTTTTTTACGGAGCAGGAGCGCCGTCAGCTCAGTGCGCAGGGACTTTCGCTGTCCCGCTCGGTGCAGGAGCTCTGTGCCGATGAACGCCTGATTGTCTATAAAACGCTGTCCGCGCCGTCCGAGCGGCTCTGGCTTTGCTATGCGCTGGCGACGGAGGCCGGCGAGCCGAAAAAGCCCTCTGCGCTGCTTGAGGAGGTGCGCAGTCTGCTGCCGCAGGTGCGGCGCGAGTCCGCTTCGGAGATGGGCGCGGCGTTTTACATCACGACGACCGCCGCGGCCTATGCGGCCTTTGCGCGGGATTACACCGTCACGGAAAAGGAGCTTGCGGCGGCAAAGGCGCTGCTCTCGGAGATGCCGCAGGAGCGTGAACGGCTGGCAAGGCTGTCCGCCCGGCCGGATCCGGACCGTCTGCGCGTGACAAAGCCCGCGCTGATGCGCCGTCTGACAGGCGATGTTCTTCAGATTTCTGCGTCGCAGATCGAAAAGCTGATGCAGTGTCCGTTTCAGGGCTTCTGCCGCAGCGGCCTGCGGATCTTCCCGCGGGAAAAGCAAAACCTCAATCCGCTCTCCGGCGGCAATCTCGTGCATTACTGCATGGAGCAGCTCTTTCTGCAATATCCGGAGCGGGAGACCTTCCTCTCGCTGACAAAGGCGCAGCTTTCCGCCCATGCCGAGCGCTGTGCGGCGGAATTTCTTAGGCAGGAGCTCGGCGGAAACGGCAGCCGGCCGCACCGCTTTCTGCAGAATTACCGCCGTCTTGCCTCCCGCGTCACGGCACTGCTCGTTCACACGCAGGAGGAGATGCGGCAGTCGCAGTTTCAGCCGGATGCCTGTGAGCTGGTCATCGGAACGCTCGGCGGCGAGCAGGGGACAAAGCCCTACCGGCTCCGCCTTGCGGACGGCACGGAGCTTCGCCTCAACGGCAGAATCGATCGCGTGGACCTCTGCGAACGCGGCGGAAAACGCTATCTGCGCGTCGTGGACTACAAGACCGGCGAAAAGGAGTTTCTGCTCGCTGATCTTTACTACGGGCTGAATCTGCAAATGCTGCTGTACCTGTTTGCACTGCTTGACGATCCGGAGCGCTATCCGGATTCCGAGGCGGCGGGCGTGCTGTATATGCCCGCGGGAATGCCGAAGGAGCTGCGCGAGCGGGATGCGGCGGAATCGCCCGAAGAATTTCTCCGGAACCATTTCCGGATGCGCGGCACCGTGCTGAACGACCGCGGCGTCCTCAGCATGATGGAGGAGGAGATTGCGGGCGTATACATTCCCGCAAAGCGCGCAGAGAACGATCCCGGCAGCGGCGAGCTGAAGCTGACCGGGGATTCTCAGGTGTTTACGGCGGAGCAGCTCGGCAGGCTGCGGCACTATGTGGAGCAGATCCTCTGCGAATGCGCCGAACAGTATGCAGCGGGCGATGTCGCGCCGCGCCCGATGAAAAGACGGAAAAAGGACAGCCGGTTCTATGCGGACGCCTGCCGGTACTGCGACTACCGCGGACTCTGCGGCAACGATCCCGCCGATCCGGTACACGCGCGCGTCCCGATGGATCAGAAGGAAGCCGAGGCAGCCATGCTGCGCATCATGAACGGAGAGGAGGCGGACGCGGATGCCGCAATGGACAGCTGAACAGGAGGCTGCGATCTATGCGCACGGAGCATCTCTGGTGGTCAGTGCGGCGGCGGGCAGCGGCAAGACGGCGGTGCTGGTTGAGCGCGTCATCCGTCTGCTCTCGGACGAGGAAACCCGCGTGCCGGCGGAGGAGCTTGTCGTCGTCACATTTACAAACGACGCGGCGGCCGAGGTGCGGAGCCGTCTGACGCAGGCGCTGAACAAGGCGCTGAAGGAGCATCCGGACAGCCAGTGGCTCCGGCGTCAGCAGGTCATGCTGCAAAGCGCCAGAATTTCGACGATCCACAGCTTTTGCTATCAGCTCATGCGGGAGCAGTGCGCAAAGCTCGACATTTCCGCGGATTTCCGCACCCTCGACGACAATGCGGACAATCTGCTGCGGACGGAGGCCGTGCGGGCGGTGCTGGAACGGTTCAGCGCCCGTGCCGACGAAGACGGAGCCGTCCGGGAGACGCAGAAGCTCCTGCTCGACGCCTTCTGCACCGCCGATGACAGCCGGCTCGAAGACCTGCTGCTGACGCTTTATGACTGCGTGGAAAAAACGCCCTTCGGGAGCGATCTCGCGGCGCGGGCCGCGGAGCAGTATGCGTCCGGCGCGGTGCTCGACGCAGCCTTTGCGGAGTTCGGACAGCAGCTCGATGCCTGCCGGATGCTCTTTGCCGAGGCGCTCGCACTCTATCTGCCGCACGCGAAGGAGGCATCGCTGGACGCGCTGCAAAACGAAATTGAACTGACCGACCGGCTGCACGATGCGCTTTTGCGCCGTGAGACCGACCGCCTGAGCACGCTGCTCGGCGTCAGGCCGGAGAGCCGCTTTAATGCCGGAAGATCGGAGCAGGCAAAGACCGTTTCCGCGCTGCACGGCCATGCCAAAGAGCTGCTGGACGACCTGAAAGCACGCTGGCGCGTACCGTTTGCGCTGGCGGAGAGCGACCTTGCACGCCATGCGGCGATTCTGCGGGCCGTTTCCGGACTGCTCGACGACTTTGCGGCGGAGCTCCGCGAGAGGAAGCGCGAGCGCAATGCCGTCAGCTATGCCGACGCGATGACCATGACGCTCTCGCTGCTGGCGGAGCGTGCGCCGGACGGGACAATCCGCCGGACAGAGCTTGCAGAGGCGCTTTCGGCGCAGTATGCCTGCATCATGATTGACGAATTTCAGGATGCGGACGATCTGCAGGATCTGATCTTCCGGATGCTGTCAAAGGGCGGCAGCGCGGAGCACTACGGCAGCAATCTGTTCATTGTCGGCGACAGCAAGCAGTGCATCTATCGCTTCCGGAACGCCAATCCCGCCAATTTCAGCCGGGCACTCAGAGAGAGCGCGGACTATGCCGCGCCGCAGCTGACGGAGAATACGAAGATCCTGCTGCGGCATAATTTCCGCTGTGCGGCCGAGGTGGTCGGCTTTGTCAACCATGTCTTTTCGATGCTGATGACGGAGCAGGCCGGTGAAATCCGATACGACGAAACGCAGGCGCTCGTGCAGGGCATGACCTTTCCGGAGCTGCCGCGGCCGGCAGAGCTGCTTTTGCTGCGCCGCGAACAGAATGCACCCGCCGATGAACCGTCTGCGGCGGCCGACCGGATCGCCTGGCATCTGACAAATCACACACAGGTTTCGGATCCGTCACAGAACGGCGCCCTGCGGGACTGCCGCCCCGGTGACTTCATGATTCTGATGCGCACCAAGACGCATATGAACGAATTTGCGGAGGCGCTGCGCGTGCGCGGCATTCCGGTCACCGGTGTCGAACAGTCGGGGCTGCTCGATTCGCAGGAGGTCACGCTGCTGCTTCATGTTCTGCGCGTGATTGACAACCCGCTGCTTGACCTCTCGGCGGCGGCGGCGATGCTCTCTCCGCTGTTCGGGTTTTCGCTGGACGACCTGACCGCTCTGCGCGTCTGTGACCGCAGCCATGAGCTGTTCACGGTTATGCTGGCCGTACAGAAGGAGCCGCCCGCGGACTTTGATACGGAGCTGCTGCGGAAGATTGACCGCTTTCTCACATTTCTCTCGGATATGCGGCTTTTCTCGGCGATGGAAACGCCGGACCGCATCATCCGCCGCGTCTGCGAGCAGACCGACCTGATCGGCATGACGCAGATGCTGCCGGACAGTGCGCAGAAAAAGACCAATCTGCGGACGCTGACGGTTCATGCGCGCAGCTTCTCGGAGGAAACCGGCGGCGACCTGTCCGCATTCCTGCGCTTTGTCGATTCGCTGACCGCAAAACGGCGCGATCTTTCGGTCAAGGGCGTGTCGGGCGGCGGCGATGCCGTCCGGATCATGACGATACACGGCTCCAAGGGACTGGAGGCGCCCTTCGTGGTGCTCGCCGGTACGGACACCGCGTTTTCCGCGGAGGATGCGAAGAAAACGATTCAGTATCACCCGTCGCTCGGACTGGCCTTCCGCCTGAACGATCCGGGCAATTTCTCCGGCGGCGCCACGCTGCCTTCTGCGGCGATCGTCATGCGGAGCCGGCGCGAGCTGCGCAGTGAGGAGCTGCGTCTGCTCTATGTCGCACTGACGCGGGCGCGGGAGCGGCTGATTCTGCCGCTGATCTATTCGTCCAACTATGTGAAGACGAAGCTGGCGCCGATTGCGGCGGAGCAGGCGTATTTCGGCGGACAGACCGACCTGCTGACGCAGCGCGCCGGCTGTATGCGCGACTGGCTGATGGCCGCGCTGATCCGGAATCCGGCCTGCGAACAGCTCCGGCGGACGCTGGAGCTCGGCTGCGGCTCGGACGGCAGTCAGCCGATGCTCTCCGTTTCGGTCGTTCTGCCGCAGGAGCAGCCGGCAACGGCATCCGTGCAGGAGACGGAAGCATCCGGAGAAGTACAGCCGGATGCGGCACTCGTCGCGCAGCTTCGGGCGCAGTGCGCGTGGCACTATGACAGCCCGCTGGCACAGCTTCCCGCCAAATACGGTGTCTCGGAGCTTGCCAAGGCGGAGGATTTCTCTGTTCCGCTGCACCGTCCGGGCTTTGTCACCGAGCGGCACGGCCTGACCGGTTCGGAGCGCGGTACGGCGGTTCACGCCTTTTTGCAGTATGCCGATATGGGTTGTGCGCCGGAGAATCTGCCGGCTGAAATTGACCGGCTGACAGCGGAGGGCAGAATCACGCCCCGGCAGGCGGAGGCCGTCCGGAAAAGTGAGATTGCGGCGTTTTTCCGCTCGGAGCTGCATGAGAGAATTCTTGCGGCAGGGGCGGTCTGGCGCGAGCGGAAGTTCACGGTGCGCCTGAGTGACCTGCATCTTGCGGGACCGCTGGCGGAGCTCGGCGATGCCTACCGCGGGACCGAGGGCATGGTCTCCGGCATCATGGATCTGGTGCTTGAGGAGGCGGACGGCATTGTGCTGGTCGATTACAAGACTGACCGCGTGAACAGCCCGTCCGAGCTGCTGGAGCGCTACACCGAGCAGATCCGGATTTACGCGGAGGCGCTGCAGCTGCTGACGGGAAAGCCGGTCAAGGCCTGCCTGCTGTATTCCATTCACATGAACCGGACGGTTCCGGTTACGCTGTAACCGCAGGGCTCTGCGCTGTGCGGTCTCCGCACCTACATAAAAAAGGAGGATTTCACATGAACGAAGCGGTACAGAAGCTGAAGGCCGCAGTCGATGCGGCGAAAACGGTCGTGTTTTTCGGCGGGGCAGGTGTGTCCACGGAGAGCGGCATTCCGGATTTCCGCAGTGTGGACGGGCTGTATCACCAGAAGTATGACTACCCGCCGGAGACCATTCTCAGCCACTCATTTTTCCTGCATCACACGGATGAATTCTACCGGTTTTACCGTGACAAAATGCTCTTTCTCGACGCCGAGCCGAATGCAGCGCACAAAAAGCTTGCGCAGTGGGAGCGCGAGGGCAAGCTCAATGCGGTCATCACGCAGAACATCGACGGTCTGCACCAGAAGGCCGGCAGCCGGAAGGTGCTCGAGCTGCACGGCAGCGTCCTGCGCAATACCTGTATGCAGTGCGGCGCGAAATACCCCGTGACGGCGATCACGGCGGCAAAGGGGCTGCCGCGCTGCGAGAAATGCGGCGGGCTCATCAAGCCGGATGTCGTGCTGTATCAGGAAGCGCTGGACAATGATGTCATGGAGGAGGCGGTGCGCTGCATCCGCGAGGCCGATGTCATGATTATCGGAGGCACCTCGCTGGCGGTGTATCCGGCGGCGGGGCTGGTAGATTATTTCCGCGGCAGTACGCTGGCGCTGGTCAACCGTGACCGGACGCCGCTCGACAACCGCGCCGACATCGTCGTTCACGCGAACATCGGAGAAGTCTTTTCCGCGCTGTGATGCGCAGAAACTGCGTTCCGGTTTTGTGAGGATTCATCATAAAATGTTGCAATCGGTTATTGCAATTTTCCCGGAATCATGTATAATATAAATTGAGAATGGGGCAGTGTCCGTTCTCACAGATCCGGAAACAGGGGAAAACAAATAAGGGGGATTACCATGAGAAAAACGGGAAAACGGTTTGCCGCGGGGCTTGCGGCAATGACGCTCTGCTGTACGGCGGGGGCATATCCTTCGGCGGCGCGTGCGGCTTACGGCGTCGGCGGAAACGGCAAGGCGATTATGGAGTATCTGGACAGGGGCATCTGCGCGGTCAGATCGGGCAGCGGGATGTTCGTGAGCTGGCGCTTCAACGGCAATGACGCGGACGATGCGGCGTTTCAGCTCTTCCGCGACGATCAGCTGATCTATACGAGCAGTGCGGGCGATCCTACCTGCTTTCGGGATGACGGCGGCAGTGCAGCTTCGCGCTACCGCGTGGATACCGTGCAGAACGGCACGGTAATTTCGTCGGACGGGTGCCGGCTCACCTCCGGCACGAATTATTTTGACATCCCGCTCGATGTGCCCGCAGGCGGCGTCATCAACGGCGAGGCGTATTCCTATTCGCCGAACGACACCTGCTGCGGCGACGCGGACGGCGACGGCCAGTATGAGCTGTTTGTCAAGTGGGATCCGTCCAACTCCAAGGACAATTCGCAGGTGACCGATCCCAATAAGGGCATTCAGGGCGTCACGGCCAATGTTCTGATCGACTGCTATACGCTGGACGGCAAAAAGCTCTGGCGCATCGACCTCGGCAGAAACATCCGTGCCGGACAGCATTACACGCAGCTTGCGGTCGCCGACTTTGACTGCGACGGCAGAGCAGAGCTGGTTACAAAGACCTGCGACGGCACCGTGGACGGCAGGGGGAAGGTCATCGGAAACGGCAATGCCGTCTATGTGGACAACGGCTCCGGCACCGTGCTCACCGGTCCGGAATACATGACGCTCTTTGACGG
>JAILIG010000124.1 GCA_024695445.1 Oscillospiraceae bacterium | reverse complement strand
AATTGTTTACTGTTAGGTGCGCCCAGAATGGGTGCGATTCATAGAGGGTGGGAACCCCTCCCGGTAAGGCCTAGCGAGCCGCCGTGTAACAGACCTGGGCTGTGCTCATCTGCACAGCTGGAAGCGTCAGGAATGTGAGGTGATATGGAGGCGCATTGAGCACCGAAATAAACTATATTTCCAAGCTTGCTCAGTCTAACAATGAGCTGGCAACAGGGGACTGGCGCTATACGCGAGCCAGCGACCAAGGGGCGGTGCCTAAGAGCCCTTCGCTTCAACCACTAATGAATCGTATCAACTGGGGAGAGCCTGTGTGTCCTGAGAAATCAGTATGCCGTACAAGCTGAAGAGGCAAGGAAAGCAAACGATACGCAGGAAGTCGGACGGCCTCGTAGTACCTGTGAAGCCTGGAACCTTGCGAAGCACCTGCATAGCAGGGGGATAGCCTGGGACAGTGTGGAGGGAAGGAGAAGAAGGCAATTACCTCAGAATTGCCTGCCGCACGTAATCAAGAGTGAAAGAGAAACATTTGCATTACACAGAGAATGAAGACCAAATGTACACAGAGACAGGAGGATCAAATGGGAACGAAACTGGAACGAATAGCAGAGCTATCGAAAGCTAATCCAAACATGGTCTTTACGTCCATCGGGCATCTGATCAACAAAGAACTGTTGGTGGATTGTCATAGAAAGATGGATGGAAACAAAGCTGTCGGAATCGATGGCATTACAAAAGAAGAATATGAAAAGAATCTCGATGCAAATCTGGAAGATCTTGTGTCAAAGCTGAAGCGACATTCCTACAAGCCAAAGCCTGCCAGAAGAGTTGAGATCCCCAAGGATAACGGAAAGACACGTCCTTTGAGCATTTATTGTTATGAGGATAAGCTGATACAGGAAGCACTGAGAAGAGTACTGGAAGCAGTATTCGAACCGCATTTCTATGATGAGATGATGGGATTCCGACCAAACAGGGACTGCCATAAGGCACTGCAGCTGCTGAATGTTTACATAGAAAAGAATCCAACCAGCTGGATTGTGGACGCCGATATCAAGTCATTCTTCAATCATCTCGACCATGAATGGATCGTAAAATTCATCGAATCCAGAATAAAGGATCCAAACATCATCAGACTTGTCCAACGAACTTTGAAGGCGGGAATCATGGAAGACTTCCGTTTTGAGCCGACCGAAGAGGGCAGTGGTCAGGGATCGGTGTGCAGTCCAATCATCGCAAACATCTACATGCACTATGTGCTTGTATGGTGGTTCAATGAGAGGGTGAAACCGTTGATGAGAGGATTCTGCGGACTGGTGGTATACGCTGATGATTTTGTGGCGTGCTTCCAGTACAAAGAGGATGCGGAGAAATTTTACACGGCCTTACGCAGTAGATTGAAGCACTTTGGATTGAATCTGCAGGAAGAAAAGAGCAGACTTATTGAATTCGGCAGATATGCCGAAGAAAACGCAAAGAATTGCGGAGGTAAGCCGGCTACCTTTGACTTTCTGGGATTCACACACTACTGCTCGAAAAGCAGTAAAGGGTGGTTCAGAGTGAAGAGGAAAACCAGCAGGAAGAAGTTTCGGAAGAAACTGAAAGAAATGAATTCGCTCATCAAAGCTAAAAGGCATATGCCGGTGAGCAAAACAATAGCTTGGATCAATAAAGTACTGGATGGGTATTACAACTACTACGCAATAACGGATAACACTCCAATGTGCGCGAACTTCCTATACAGAGTGAGGGAAATGTTGTTCTACTGGCTGAACAGAAGGAGCCAGAGGAAGAGCTACACATGGCCGCAGTTTGCGGACATGTTGAAAGTTTATCCGTTACACTCTCCGAAGCTGAAGTTCAGCATCTATTATGGCAAGATAGCAAGTTAAAGATTACGTGAAGAGCCGGATGCGGGAAAGCCGCACGTCCGGTTCTGTGAGGGAGGAGCCTCGCAAGGGGCTTTCTCTACTCGACAATTCATTTTATCCTCCGTTTCTGTTTTGGATACTGTATCTGAATGAATGTGTCCCCCATATCGTGCAGATTGCAGTATTCTGATTGAACCTTAATATCGCATGTTCTGTATTTCAAGCAATACAGAAGGAAACGATGTTAACACTTTGTGACATCAGGTAAATCACCGGCTTTCAGTGTGTAAGATACCCGGAATTTATTATAGTTCTGTATAATAATAAGGAAGAAAACAAGGAGTGCTGTTATGGTCAGATGGGGTATATTAGGTGCCGGCAGGATCGCTGCCAGGTTTGCTGTATCTGTTGAGCTGGAAGAAAACTGCGAATTATATGCAATCAGCGGAAGAAACGAAGAGAAGCTGAATGCCTTCAGGGAAAAGCATCCGTGTGAAAAGATCTATCTTTCTCATGAAGAGATGCTGAAGGATGAGAACGTTGATGCAGTGTATATTGCGGTTCCGCATCATATGCACAAGGAATGGGCAATGAAGGCAATGCAGGCGAAGAAGGCAGTTCTCTGTGAAAAGCCTGCAGGCATCTCGGAAGATGAAGTATGGGAAATGGTCCGCTGTGCAAAAGAGAACGATGTGCTGTTCATGGAAGCACTGAAGTCCAGAACGGAACCTGCCTATATACAGCTGAAAAAAGAGCTGAAGGAAGGTCTGATCGGTGAGATCACGAATGTGAAAACACAGTTCTGTTATTCATTTCCCAGGGAATATTATGGCATGACATATCTGACACAGCCGGAAGCCGGAGGCGGACTGCTGGATGTCGGTGTTTACTGCCTGAGCTGGCCAGATGATCTGTTTGAAGGAGCTATGAAAGTCGAAAGCATCTGCGGCAATGTATATAACGGGATCGATATTTATCTGGACGCGAAGCTGAAATATGCCAATGGAACTGCTGAGATTATCACCGGTCTGGACAGATCGCTGCCTACCGATGGATGGATCACCGGAACACTCGGCGAAGTCTATCTTCCCAGCATGCACAGACCGCAGTCTTATACAGTAAAACTGAAGGGCAAAGAACCGTATACTGTCAATGTTCCTTATCGGAACGGGAATGACTTCTGTTCTGAAACAGCACACTTTGTGTCGCTGCTGGAAGCAGGGAAGAAAGAAAGCGATCTGGTACCGTTTGCGGCGTCAGTCCGTCTGGCAAGACAGCTGGACACGATCCGCAAAGCATTTACAGATTACACAGAAGCAGATCTGAAGATGCTGGAACTGCAGGAAGAGATCCTGCGGTATGAGACGTTTGACAACGAAGATGCCAGAACACTCGGCAATCTGATCGCGGATCTCGACAAAGAATATGATCTTGGTGTTGCCATCCGCATTACCAGAGAAGAAGATGGACTGGTGATGTTCCAGTATGTCACAAAGGACAAGAAAGCGCGCAATCTGGATTACGCGGAAATGAAGCATAAGGCAGTGACAGAATGGGGACACAGCAGTGCCTGGGCATATCTGGCACTGAAGACCGGCGTGAAAACGGAACAGGAAGCGAAAGAAAAAGGCGTGCTGCCGGCGGGAGGCGCATTCCCGATCCGGACCAAAGACGGAACACTGCAGGCAACACTGATGGTATCCGGACTCCATGAAGGCAAAGACCATGAGATCATTCTCCGGGCACTGACACAGATCCTGGGAGAAGACGTACCGGTACCGGCGAAGGTGATCGGCTGAGGAAAACAAAATGAACAGACTGACAAACGAAAATATCCGCATCGCGGAAGAGCTGACAAAGAACATCATGAATGACTATCATGCCAGAGGCATGGCAGTCAGGATCATTGATCATACCGGAACAACACAGTATGAGAAATTCTTCGGCGTCAGAAATGAAGAGACCGGAGAACCTGTGGATGAAAATACGATCTTCGGTGTAGCCTCTGTTACAAAGTCCTTTACAACTTTATGTATCATGAAAATGGCAGAGGACGGGATCCTCTCTCTCGATGATCCGGTTTGCCAGTATCTGCCGTATTTTCTCAACAAGAACCAGAAGACAGTCATGATCAGTCATCTGCTCTCTCATGCCGGAGGCTTCTTCCCGCTGCCAAGGATCCTTGTGGAACCGGTCGCTGACAGCATCGGCCTGAAGGAAGGCGAAGAAGGAGATCTCGCGTACAATGAGCGTCTGGCAGAAGAAGGCGGAAGGCTGGTGGAAGAACGTCTGGATTCCCTGACGGAAGAAAACGGACTGAACGGTGTTCCGGGAGAATACTGCAGCTACTGCAATGACGGCTTTGGCCTTCTTTCCGAGATCATCCGTCTCAGAGGAGATCAGAATTCCTTCGCGGAGTATCTGAATGAGCATATTTTGAAGCCATTGGGCATGACAAGAAGCTTCTGCGACTTCATGAGGGGTGCGGAAGATGACAATGCGGCTGTTTTATACCGGGAAGAAGACGGAAAATGGATCGCAGACAGGGATTATCATGACAATGCCTTCGTTCTCAACGGCGGCGGAGCCCTGAAATCAACACTGAATGACCTGACAAAATACCTTGCCATGTACCTGAATGAAGGCAAAGGCATTGATGGGACCCGGATCGTCAGTGAATATACTGTCCGTGAAATGGCCAAACCCAGGATGCCGTTCTGCAGGAATGAGTATTATGGATATGGTCTGTATACAAAGAAACTGGATCAGATGCAGATCGTGGAGCATGGCGGCAGTCTGCCGGGCGTATCTTCCCACATTGCCTGGACTCTGGACAATGACTGCGCAGTCATCGTTCTCTGCAATACTTCCGATGTCCCGGTCACACCGGTCTCTGACGCGTTCCTGAAGGCATACCACGGCAGCGATCCTTCCTATGTCAGAGAAGAATTCAAAGAATATCCCTGGACAGAACAGATCATTTCCGAAGCATGCGGCGAATATTCTTCCGGAGAAGGCACAAATGTAGCTATTACTACAGACAGTGATAACAATTTGAAACTTACCTGTGACGGCAAAGAAAAAGAATTCCTGACGATCACTCCGTATACAGGAATCGTCAGAGGAAAGTACTCCGACACTGATGTGGAACTGATCCGGAATGAGAAAAAGGGACTGTTCGCGATCCGCTATGGTTCAAGACTGATCCCGAAGAAGAAATAATACTGACTGCAGTACTGGATACAGAATGTACGGTACTGCAGTTTTTTGATTATCTGAATAGAATGAAAGGAAAGCTTCCTTTATAATGGAACTACAGAAAAGGAGAAAATATCATTATGGCTAAATTACCTGAAGGGTTCCTGTGGGGTGGCGCGACTGCGGCCAACCAGTTTGAAGGCGGCTTTGCGGAAGGCGGAAAGGGTGTCAACTCTTCCGACTGCACGACCAGAGGTTCCCGTACACAGATGCGCATGGTTACCTACAAGACAAAGGAAGGCGAAATCAAAGCTGAACCGATGTTCATGATGAATGCACCGGAAGGCGCGCAGTTCGGTGTATTCGAAGGCTATGACTATCCTTCTCACCAGGGTATTGACTTCTATCATCACTACAAAGAAGATATCGCGCTGTTCGGTGAAATGGGATTCAAGACATTCCGTCTTTCCATCAACTGGGCAAGAATCTATCCGACAGGCATGGAAGAGACACCGAATGAAGAAGGTCTCAAATTCTATGACAACGTATTTGACGAGTGTCTGAAGTACGGCATCAAGCCGCTGGTCACACTGTCTCATTATGAAACACCGATCGGACTGGCAAATGCCTGGGGTTCCTGGACAGACGCAAGAACGATCGAATGCTTCTGCAGATATGTAAAGACAGTCGGTGAAAGATACAAGGGCAAAGTGGAATACTGGCTGACATTCAATGAGATCAACGTAGCGGCAATGTCCCCGTGGATGTCCGCAGGCGTCGGCAGAAGAACACCGCAGATCGTTGCGGATATCTCCAAGAACCAGCTGATCGCTTCTGCGAAGGCAGTTCTGATCCTGCATGAGATCGATCCGAACAACAAAGTCGGAAACATGGTTGCCTATGGCGCAACATATCCGTACACATGCAACCCGGCAGATGTTCTTGAAGCCAAACTGGCAATGCACAGATATCACTTCTATGAAGATGTTCAGGCCAGAGGCTACTATCCTTCCTATAAGCTGAAGGAATATGAGCGTGAAGGTGTTGAATTCTCACTGACAGAAGAAGAAAAAGAAACTCTGCTCAAGGGAACGGTCGACTTCCTGAGTATCTCCTACTACATGAGTTCTGTCGCTTCCACAGATCCTGAGATCCTCAAGCAGGTCGCAGGCGGAAACATGGGACTCGGCGGACTGAAGAACCCGTATCTGAAAGCTTCTGACTGGGGCTGGGCAATTGACCCGACAGGTCTGAGAATCGCCATCAACGAGCTCTGGGAAAGATATCAGAAGCCTGTCTATATCGTTGAGAACTCGCTCGGCACACAGGATGAACTGGTTGAGGAAGACGGAAAGAAAGTATGCCATGACCAGGCGCACATCGACTATCTGCGTTCGCATATCGAAGCGATGGCTGACGCGATCAATATCGACGGCTGCGAAGTTATGGGTTACACCCCCTGGGGATGCATTGACCTTGTCAGCGCATCTACAGGTGAAATGCATAAGAGATACGGCTTCATCTATGTCGATTACCAGGATGACGGAAGCGGTGACGGAGCCCGTTACAGAAAAGATTCCTTCTACTGGTGGAAGAAAGTCATCGCTACAAACGGCGAAGACCTCTCCGATCTCTGATCACAAAGCAAAAGCCGGTGCTGCACCGGCTTTTTTCAATAGTGTGTCGTTTCAATATGATGATCCTGCAGGAACTGCTTCACTTCATCATCGCACAGGATATCGAGTTCTTTGACGCGGATCAGGGCATAGGAACTGAGTCTGTATAATTCCAGATCGCAATAGCCGGGATGGGTCATGATCTCAATGTCTTCATCCAGATGTTCTGTCAGCATTTTCAGCAGCTGTTCTTTCGTGGCATCTGCTCCATAGAAGCCGTCCACAAGACGGAAGTGTCCGTATTTCCTGATTTCCAGTCCGTATTCTTTACCCAGCTGCTTCGCGATGGAAGAAAGCTGTTCATTGGCATAGTGGATATTGTGGTGGGAATCCAGGTGAGTCGGCTTGCGGCCAAACAGTTCAATGAACCGTTCGATCTGCGCTTTCCACTCCAGATAGATCTCTTCATCATCCAGCTGTTTCTGAAACAGGGTTCTGTTATTAAAGAAACAGCCGTTTTCATCATGCAGTGTTTTGTTTTCCGTCAGCGGTTTTCCGTAGGTCAGCGTCAGATGCGCACCGATGCCGAGATCTGTGCAGTCTTTTGTCATTTCAACAGCCTGTTCAATGTACTTCGCGTTGGCCAGCGCAGTCGTTGAACGCAGGATGCCGTTTCTGTATGCTTCGATGATGCCGAGTGTATTGGCGAGCGTATAGCCCAGGTCGTCGCCGTTTATTACCAGTTTCATTTACAGGCCTCCATACCATCATTATAGCTTCTGCGTGCAGATGATCCGGTCTGGATGCTTTCACCTGGTCTGTATCTTTTTTATATTCTTCAGTATCTTTTCCGAAATGTTCTCAGTTTCCGCAAAGGCAGTGACATAGCCTTCCAGGGACTGCGCTTTCGCATATAATGTTTTCGCTTTCTGATCGACAAAGATCCGGCATTCATATTTCGCGTTGTTGGCTTCCTGGATCATGTTCGCGGCAGGGGCGTTGCCGTCCATTGCGATCAGGATCGATCTTCTCTGCTTGAAGATCTCATAGGCAACGGATTTATAGAGCCCCATCGGCGCGGATTCGATCGCGATCCTGACAAAGACATCATCGTCTCTGATCTTCCGGATCTCTCTGTCTGTTAAGACAGAAGGAACAAAGGCATAGATCTCAAATCTGCCATGGTTGTGATCTGTCAGGTATTTTTCATAGGCGCACATGCGGTGTCCGATGATGAAACAGGTGGTTTCCGGATCACAGTGTTCCAGAAGGGAATCGATCAGCTGTTTTCCTGCTTCCCGCATTTTTGTCCGGTGGCTGTCGCTGTTGAAGCTGCCTCCGCAGATGACGACAGGCGTCTTGTCACGCGGTACTTCCCGGATCCTGTCTTTCAGCGCGGCTGAGCTGTCTGTTTCAGCTTCTTTGCGGGTGTTTACAGTTTCTGAACGATCTGTCTCTCTGATCTTCAGCGCATAGTATTCGCTGACGGAAAGAGACCGGAAATTCTGCCGTTCTTCTTTCGCATGGAACGCCCGCATGCTTTCCTGCAGGATCCTGTCTTCTGTTTCCCGCATTCTGCGCATGTCTTCATTGGATAATGAAAGCAGTTTTTCCAGGGAAAGCTGTTCATCGATGGAATCTGTTCCATACAGGGCACCGCCGTCAGTTCCCTGCACACAGGCAATACCTGCGTTCAGATACTGTTTCAGAGGATGTCCTTTCAGACTGTTGAGGTTATTCAGTCTGACATTGGAAGAGATCTGGAATTCCAGTACGGTCCCTGTTTCTTTCAGAAGCTGGATCAGCTGTTTTCCTTTCTCACTCTTCAGTGAGGCAGTATACAGACCATGACCGATGCGCACATGCGGCATGTTCTGCCCCGGCTTCAGAGCGTTTCTGACTGCCAGAACACTGTTCAGGACATTATCCCGCAGACTGTCATTTTCTCCGCCGTGAATGCGGATGACAAAAGACGGTTCTTCTTCCGTGATCTGTACCAGTTCATTGATGACCGGCGACAGCTCCCGGATGTCATTGATCTCTTCGCCGACAATATCACTGCCCGCCACATATGGATCGGAAGCGATCGCCCTGATCACCTGCAGGTTTTCACTGTAATCGGCAGGCGTCACCTTGTCCCTGACAATGGTCAGGGGAATTCTGCGGAGTGCTGCCAGGAAGCGGAGCGTGACGCCGGTTTCCTGTGAAGCCGCAGGCATGACCGCATGGATCTCTTCCAGGACAGCAGGAGCTGTTTCTTTTTTGACCAGAGACGTATCAGAGATCTCAGCATACTGGATGCCCTGTGCCTGGTAGGAACGTGCGATCCAGAGCAGCTTGTCCTGGAACAGGGTGTTGTTTCTGTAAACTGGATGATTTCTGTCATCTTTCATCTGCCGCAGCAGATGAACAATGTCTTCATCCGGGATCTGTTCCCGGTTCTGTAGATCATACGCATAGGCCGCAGGCTGTCCTTTGGCAAAGACATACCGGTACAGGTAGACTTTCTCCAGATTGGTGAAGACTGCCTGTCCGTCTTTCATGACCGCCAGGGAATTGCGGATCTTCGCGATGTTGTACGCGCTGTCTTTCAGGTTTCCCAGGATCAGATCCGCGAAGTTGATAAATGTATTGTCATCGATCCTGCGGGCCAGGTATTTTCCTTTCAGGGCAGAATCTTGATATTCTTCAGCGGTGAGAGAACGCTGTTTTTCAAGATATTCTTTCTGTGTGTCTGTGCATTTCAGCTTCAGCTTTCTGATGTAATACAGCGGATAGCGGATCTGATGATGGATGCCCAGAGCGATCAGAATGTCCGGACGCAGATTGGCGTTCATATGGGTATGCAGGTCGGTATGGAACTTGTTGTCATTCAGGATGTAGCTTTTGATGATGGTCTTTTCGATTCCAAGCCGGTAGTCTTTTGTCTGACTCATCAGCGTCTTGGAGATCGCGGGAACAGAAGCTTTCATTTCAATCGTTCCATCCGGATAGATATTCGCTGTTTTTGTATTGCCGAGACGGAAGATATATACCTTTTTGTTATAGGCGTCAATATAGCAGGGCACTTCTCCCTGAATGATCTTCAGTCCGTTTTCGTCATAAGAAAGAGGCAGACCGCAGAGATCTGCCAGATTTGTGATGAGATTGCCTGTGCCGTGGTTCGGTGTTCTCAGTATGTAGGACATCCGGTCATGATCTTTGTACAGATCAACGATGATGTCTTTTTCCTTATCGAGATAAAATGTTCTGAAGTATGCCATAGTCCACCTGTTTTCTGATGATTATACTTGTTCAGAAACAGAATGCAATCACTTTTTCAGGATCTCACGGATCTTTGCGAATACTTCTTCCTTTGTCTCATAGGGAATGATCGTGTAGTAACTGTCTCCTTTGATCATGGCAGACAGATGGGTATCTTTTTTGCGGTAGAACACATAGCAGGGAACATTGAAGCGTTCCGCGTACGCCAGCTCATAGCCTACACCCAGGGAAGGATTTGTGCATTCCGCGATCAGCAGGTCCGCTTCCCGGAGCCAGGCGGTATCCTGGTCGTAGATCTGCTTTTCAACTCCGTAGTTCTGTTCAAAGACAGAACGGGAAAGATCACCGACATGTTCGGTCAGGACAATGTCTGTTTCTTTGATGCATTCGATCATTTCATGATACAGTGACGCGTCGCTGCGTCCGCCCCGGATCGATCCGGCAAAGTATACTTTCTTCTTCATGGCAACATTATAACAACGAAGAGAAAGCGAGGGAACTGCAGCGATCAGCCGAAATGAAAACCGGCAGCTGATATACAGCCGCCGGCCTGATGTGTTCAGATCTCTGCGATGTCTTCGTCGCTCAGGACTCTTAAGCCCTTGTTTGTCAGCTTGGTTTCCGCTGAGTGGGTGTGGGAGACACGGAAGATCATGTATGCGTCCTTTGCGCCGAGGAAGGCATACATATACTCAATGTTGACTTCTTCAGCCGCGAAGATCTGGAGCAGTTTGTCCAGTCCGCCCGGTTCGTCGGGAATTGCGACTGCCAGGACATCTGTCATGGACGCGATGAAGTCGTTGTCTTTCAGAATGTTTGTGGCATAGAAGGGATCATCGACAATGATCCTGGCAATGCCGAAGTCTTTTGTTTCTGCAAGGGAAAGCGCACGCATGTCGATCTCATGTGCTGCCAGTACGCCTGTCATTTTCTGCAGCCTGCCGGGCTTGTTCTCAAGGAACACGGAAATCTGCTTAATACTCATGATTGTACCTCCGACCTCAGATCTTTCTCTTATCAATGACGCGGACTGCCTTGCCTTCGCTTCTTGTGATCGTCTTGGGTGCCACAAGAGAGACTTTTGCCTTGATTCCAAGCATGGATTTCAGAGCTTCTTCCAGAGACTTCTGGCGCTCGGAGATCTCACCGACATTATCTGTGAACAGTTCCGGAGTCATTTCTACCTGTACATCCAGTGTATCAGTATTATTCACACGGTCAACAACGATCATGTAATTTGCGGCATAACCCTGGTTGATCAGGACAGTTTCGATCTGGCTCGGGAAGACGTTGACGCCTCTGATGATCAGCATATCGTCGGATCTGCCCATCGGCTTCGCCATGCGGACATGTGTTCTGCCGCAGGAACATTTTTCTCTTGTCAGACGGCAGATGTCTCTTGTTCTGTAGCGCAGAAGCGGGAACGCTTCTTTGTCGAGGGATGTGAATACCAGTTCACCCTGGGAACCTTCCGGAAGAACTTCCAGTGTTTCCGGATCGATGATCTCAGCAATGAAGTGGTCTTCATTGATGTGCATGCCCTTCTGGGCGGAACATTCGAAGGCAACGCCCGGACCGGACAGCTCAGTCAGGCCATAGATGTCATATGCCTTGATGCCGAGTGTCTTTTCGATGTCATGGCGCATTTCCTCGCTCCATGCTTCAGCGCCGAAGATGCCGGCTTTGAGAGGAATGTCTTCCGGACCGTAGCCCATTTCCTTCATTCTCTCGCCAAGATACGCAGCGTAGCTCGGTGTGCAGCAGAGGATGGTTGCCTGCAGGTCCATGATGAACATGATCTGTCTGTCTGTGTTTCCGGAGCTTGTCGGAACAGTCAGACAGCCGACTTTGTGGGAACCGCCGTTGAGGCCGGGACCGCCGGTGAACAGACCGTAGCCGTAGGAGACCTGACATACGTCTTCATTGGTTCCGCCGGCTGCGACGATCGCTCTGGCGCAGCATTCTTCCCAGAGATCGATGTCATGCTGGGTATAGAAGGAAACAACACGTTTTCCGGTTGTTCCGGATGTGGACTGAATTCTGACACAGTCTTTCAGCGGAACGCCGACAAGACCATACGGATATGCTTCTCTGAGGTCTGCTTTGGAGAGGAACGGAAGCTTGTACAGGTCGTCGATCGATTTGATGTCATCAGGTGTGACGCCTTTTTCTTCCATCTTTTTGCGGTAGTAGGGGACATTGTCCCATACATGCTGAACCTGTTTGACTAGTTTTTCATTCTGAAGGGCGATCATCTGTTCGCGTGATGCGCATTCGATGTCTGGCTGGTAATACCTTTCCATTGTGTTTTCCTCCGATCTAATTACGCATTCTTCCCCAAAAGAAATGCTTTTTTGTTCATCTCGAGGAACTTTGCAGGCACGTTTGCCTCAAGGGAAGCCATCCAGGCTTCATCATCAAGATCAAAGTAGTGAGACAGCCTGCCAAGCAGCACGATGTTGACGGCTTTGGCGGTACCTGCTTCCTCTGCCAGCTTCAGGCAGTCAAAAGCATCGATCTTCACGCCCGCCGCTTTGATCTTCTCAGCCAGTCCTTCCGGATACTGAGCCGCGCCTGTGATAACAGGCATCGGGTCGATCTGCTGGGTGTTCGTGACGATCGTACCACCTTCCTTCAGATACGGAAGCCATCTGGCAGCTTCCAGGATCTCAAAAGATACGATATAATCCGCCTCTCCCTTGTCGATCACAGGGGAGTAGACCTTATCGCCATAACGCACATATGTTACGACAGAGCCGCCTCTCTGGCTCATGCCGTGGACTTCGGATACTTTGACATCATAGCCCTGGGAAAGCAGGAGATGTCCGAGGAGTTTGGAGGCAACCAGGGTTCCCTGTCCGCCGACGCCGACGATCATGATATTCTTTGTTTCCATGTTCATGCCTCCTTCTTTGTGGATTCGAATGCGTCGAACTTGCACATCTGACTGCAGACGCCGCAGCCGACACACAGTGTTGTATCAACGCAGGCTTTGCCGTTCTTGATGGATACTGCCGGGCAGCCGATGCGCATGCAGGATTTGCAGCCGACACACTTGTCTGTGTTGACCTTCAGCGGTGCCTTGTGCTTTACATATTTCAGCAGTGCGCAGGGACGTCTGGAGATGATCACAGACGGACCTTCGTATGCGAGTTCTTCTTTGAGAACTTCGTCACACTGTTTCAGATCATACGGATCGACAACGCGCACATGCTCGAAGCTCATTGCTCTGCACAGTGCTTCCAGATCGATCTTGCCGGCCGGATCACCTTTGATGTTGTATCCGGTCGTCGGATTCTGCTGGTGGCCGGTCATGCCGGTGATCGAGTTGTCGAGGATAATGACCGTCGAATTGGACGCATTGTAGGCGACATTGACGAGGGAATTGAGGCCGGAGTGCATGAAGGTCGAGTCGCCGATGACCGCGACCGTCTTATTCTGCGATTCCTTGCCGAGAACCTTGTTGAAGCCGTGCAGGCAGGAGACCGACGAGCCCATGCAGACTGTCCAGTCGATGGATTCAAGCGGCTTTGCGGCGCCGAGCGTGTAGCAGCCGATGTCGCCGGAAACGGTGATCTTGTGCTTTGCCAGGGTGTAGAACACGCCGCGGTGCGGACATCCCGCACACATGACCGGCGGACGGATCGGCAGCGCTTCCGGATACGGCGTGACCTCCGGCACCTTGCCGAGCAGCTTCTCCGCGATGATGACCTGATTCAGCTCACCGATGCAGCCGAAGATCTCCTTGCCCTTGCAGTCGATGCCGAGTGCCCTGGCGTGTGCTTCGAGCACGCCGTCCAGCTCCTCGATGATGTAAACGGTCTTGCACTTTGCGGCAAAATCGAGGAAGAGCTTGTCCGGCAGCGGATTCGTCATGCCGAGCTTCAGGTAGTTGACCTTGTCGCCGAGCGCGTCCTTCGCATAGCAGTAGGAGGCGCCGCAGGTGATGACGCCGATGTCCGAGCCGTTGTCCTCGACCTTGTTGACGGCGGCCGTTTCCGCATAGGCGATGAGCTTTTTCGTGCGCTCCTCGACGACGATGTGCTTGCCCCTTGCGTTGGCCGGCACCATGACATACTTGCCCGGCTGCTTGGTATAGGGCTTCAGCGCCTTTTCGCTGCGCGGCAGCTGTTCGACGGCGCTCTGCGAGTGGGCAACTCTGGTTGCGGTGCGCACGAGAACCGGCGTGTCATATTCCTCGGACAGTTCGTAGGCGAGCATGGCGAAGTCCTTGCACTCCTGCGAGTCGGACGGCTCCAGCATCGGCACCTTGGACGCGATTGCGTGGTGACGGGAGTCCTGCTCGTTCTGAGAGGAGTGCATACCCGGATCATCCGCGACGGCGATGACCAGACCGCCGTTCACGCCGGTATACGAGGCGGTGTAGAGCGGATCGGCTGCGACATTGAGGCCGACATGCTTCATGGCGGCGAAGGCTCTTGCACCCGCGAAGGATGCGCCCAGCGCGGATTCCACCGCGACCTTTTCATTCGGCGCCCACTCTGCGTAGACCTCATCGTATTTGGCAAGTGCCTCGGTGATTTCGGTGGACGGCGTGCCGGGGTAGCTCGACGCAAACCGGCAGCCCGCCTCGTAAAGACCTCTTGCAAATGCTTCATTGCCAAGCATCAGTTTTTTCATTTCCGTTCTCCTTTGCGATTATTGATATTTGACGCGCCAGCAGTTCAGGCCGAACTCCTCCTCCGTGGGAGCACGGAAGTTGGAGAGGTGGAAGCTGCGTTTTGCGAGTGCATCGCGGCTGACGGTGCCGTCTGCGTTGAGCAGCGAGGCGTCCATCGAGACACTTTGCTCGGTCACAAGAAAGGTATAGCTCTGTCCGACGGTCAGCCGGCTGCAAACGGTGTCATTGAGACGCAGCACGACCGGTTCCCCCTGGAACAGCGTGACGACGGCGGCACGGGGCGTGGAGGTGTCCGTCACATAGTCCGGAATCAGGGCGCGGACCGTGACGGTGAAGCTGCCCGATACCGTGACCGTGCGCTTTGCGGCGGTCTGCCGGGCGGGCTGCTGTACGGGCGGCGTGATGCCCTGTCCCTCGTAAATCTTGATCTGGGCTTCTGCGCCTTCCTTGAGTCCGACGGTGTAGCCCTCGTTGTAGCCGGTCTTGTAGCTGCGCTGCATGGCAGCGGAGGTGTCGTCGTCGTTCAGGTCCGGCAGAATCCACTCGGCGGTGGTCGTCGTGACCTCTGTCGTGGTGGTCTCCGTCGTGGTGGCTTCGGTGGTGGTGGTAGATTCCGTGGTCGTGGTTTCCGCAGCGATGCTGCTCTCTGCGGCTGCAAAACCGCGTGTTCTGCCCATTGCAAACAGGACAGAGCCTGTCAGAATGCCGGTTGCAGCGCAAAGTGCTGCCGTGACCGCAATACCCTTTTTGCTCAAAGTGAACCCTCCGTTTCCTTTCTTCTTTACGATTCTGCTGCGCGCTTGCCGGTCAGATGACAGGACGGCAGGCCGGCAGGCAGCGGTTCTTTTTCGTCTTCCTCCGCCGTGCGGACCGAATCCGCGGCAGGCTGTCCGGCACTGAACAGGATCCTGCAGTCCACCTCATCCGAGCCGGCTTTGAGCCAGTCTGCGGGGACTGCGTCGCGTGTCTGTGCGGGGACGGTAAAGGTGTAGGCTTTTCCGGCTTCGGTCTGTCCGCTGAGTGCCGCATCCGTCCGGAAGAGAAACGGCGCATCAAAGGGCGCCTGCGCGGCACAGAGCCGCAGAACCAGATCGCCGGTTTCCGTTTTGGAGAGCACCTCCGCGGTGAAGCTGCCCTCGACGGAGATGCTGACGGTCTCCGGGGTGGAGTTTACCCCGCGGCCTTCCGCATAGCCCTTCTGCCAGCCGAGGCGCCAGAAGGCCTGTCCGAACGGTTCGGAGGGAGCGCTGTCTCCGGCGATGACCTCCGGCGCGATGCGGTAAGCGACTTCGTTCTCGCCGTATTCCTTTCCCTGCGCGTAGCCCTCGTGATAGCCGTCCTTCCAGGCACCGTCGGTGTTGCCCGGCACCGTGACGGTTTTCTTCGGCCCCTTGAACCAGAGCACCGTGCCGGTCACAGCAGAGGAAAGCAGGCAGAGCAGAGCCGCTGCAATCACTTGTTTCTTCTTCATCGTGCATTCTCCTCAGTCGGGCGGAAACTGTGCCGTCAGATATTCTGCGACGGCATCCTCCGTGTTGCAGCCGATGACCAGATCGGCTTTCGCTTTCAGCTCCGGTGCAGCGTTTCCGACTGCGATTTTACAGTCGCAGGCTGCAAAGAGCGGCAGGTCGTTGAGGTTGTCGCCGAAGCCGACGACGGTTTCGGCGCCGGTCAGTGCCTTCAGCCGCTTGATGCCGTGATATTTGCTCGCATCGGCCGCGGAGATTTCGAGATACCAGATCTCCGGCTCGTAGACATCGCGGTAATAGGCGAGCGAGATGCCGGAGACGGCGGCAAGTGCGTCCCGCAGCGGATCGAGCACGGCCTTTTCCGCGTGGAGCGATAAAAAGACCGGATGCCGTTCCGTCAGTGCGGTGAGCGTCTCGACCTGACGGAAGGGCTTTGCATATTTTATGCGCCGTTCTGCATAATACTGCTGCATATGCGGGGTGGTCAGCTCGGTATAGCAGCAGACGATGCGGCCGGCCTCCTCGCAGAACACAAAGCCGTTGAAGCCGTAAGCGGTCACCAGCGCCGTGACCTGTGAAAACGCCTCTGCCCCGATGACGGCCGCTTCCCGGACCAGTCCGGTGACGGGATCGTGCAGCACGGCGCCGTTTTGCAGAATCAGCGGCAGCGAGAAGGGCAGCCCCGCCAGAATCGGCATGACGGAAAAGCTCGTCCGTGCCGTGGCGGCGGTCAGCGGGAGCCCGCGCTTCAGAAGCGGCGTGAGCAGCGCTCTGCTGCGGTCCGAGACGGTCACATCCGGCATCAGCAGTGTACCGTCCAGGTCCGTTACCCACAGTGTCTTAATCACGGTCTGCCTCCACGGGTGCATACGCGATGCGGATGCGCGGCAGCTCCGTAACGGTGGTATAGCTGTTCATCAGCCCGTCCGGGCGGGAAAGATCGTTTTTGCCGTCCGCGGGCGGTGCAAAGAGCCGGAGCGTCAGATCGCAGGCGGAGCGGAGCGGCTTTTCGTAGAACGCAGGCATCAGATCGACAAACTGTGTCCCCGGAGCCTTATGGAACCATTTTCCGTTCAGCTCCAGCATATAATTGTTGCGGTCGCCGTCAAACTGCAGCTCGCAGAAGTGCGGATTGCCCTCAAAATGCAGTGTCAGCGCAAGTCCCTCGGCATCCTCGGAGCCGCCCCAGCGGAGCATGGCGGGCAGTGCCGCGCTGCCGCACTCGGTCATGACCGGATAAAAGAGCGGATCGGCGATCCAGTCGCGGAAGGTGCGCAAAACCGGCTGTGCAATGCCGACCGCGGGATTGTTCGGGTGCTCGGTTTCCAGCCCCAGTCTGCCGCGGTCGCGGAACTGGTAGAAATTGATGCCGGTGAGCCAGTGCTCCGGATCGTTTTTCAGCAGCCGGAAGAAGCGGTCGGTCATGACGCACTGGTCATACGGGCCGGTGACATCGCCGTCCGCGTTGAATTCGCTCATAATCATCGGCTTTTTCTGTCCGCCGTTCAGCTCCGTAAAGCGGCGGAAGGAGCGCTTTGTCATGTCGTAGACCGCATCCACGCTGTCGCGCTTGTGCGATTTGCCGCCCGGAACGGCCGTGTCATACGGCCAGCCCCAGTGCAGCGCGAGATACTTGTCCACCGACCAGATATCGGCTGCGGTGACCGTCTGCGCAAATTCGCGCTCCATGACGATTTCCTCCGAGGACGGATCCTCGATGCCGCCGATGCAGATGACCGTCTGCACATTCGGTGCGTGCTCCCGGATAATATTCCCCGCCCGGACGAAAAAATCCGCAATCTGCTGATAGGATGCGCGCTTTGTAAAGGCAAACCAGTTTCCGGTTGCCTCGTGATTCAGGCGCAGCATCACTCTGCCGTAGGGGCGCAGGTCCGCGCCGATTGCGGCAAGATGATCGTCGGTGAGATTCGGATCGAGCGTCAGCGTCAGCGTGACATCCTGCCCGTGTGCGCGGATATCCGCCATCTGCCGGAAGACGGCGCCGTCCCGCGTGCCGTGCAGCCCGCCGGTGTAGGGGAAATAGTCGTCATAGGGATAATCCCACTGAAAACCGATTTTCCGGTCGGCAAAGGCGTCTCTGGCGCGGGCGGGAAATGCCTCGTCCAGCGGATAGTAGCAGTACATCAGGTTGACGGAGCGCATCGGTCTGCCGAGGCGGTCAAGGATATAGTCCTGCGCCACATATTCACCGCGCTCGCTGCCGTCCGTCAGATCGGCGGCACAGGGCGCAGGTCCCATGTGGATGCGGGAGAGCAGATCGTTCATCGGGGGACACCCTTCCTCTTTGTTCAGTCAGCAAAATACTTGTCGAGCAGCTCGCGCTTCAGCTTCCAGAGCGGCTCGGACAGATCGACATAATAGGCGTGCGGATTTTCAAAGCGCTTGACCTCGTCCCAGATCGTATCGAGCTGCGCGGCGCAGTAATCGCGCACGGCGGAAAGCGGCGGACATTCGTAGACGCAGCGTCCCTTGTCGAAGATCTGCACCTGAAGCCGCTTTGCGCGGAAGTTTGTCAGCGTCTTGCGCTTGTAAGTGAATTCGGGATCGAAGATTACATACGGCTTCGTGTCGTCGATGACCTCGTCCGCGAGCGTGATGACATCGGCGATGGCCATGCCGGTCTCGCCGTCAAAGAGACGCCACGGCGCCTTAAAGCCGGGATTCGTGATTTTGGCGGCGTTCTCCGAGAGCTTGATCTTCGGCGTCAGCACATCGGGTGCGGCCGCAGAGCCGGCGGCTGCCAGCTTGTAGACACCGCCGAACACCGGCTCGGAGCGCGAGGTGACCAGCCGCTCGCCGACGCCGAAGCTGTCGATCCTCGCGCCCTGTACGAGCAGATCGCGGATCAGGTATTCGTCGAGGGAATTCGACGCGACGATTTTGACCTCCGGCAGGCCGGCTTCATCGAGCATGATGCGCGCTTTTTTCGAGAGATAGGCGATGTCGCCGCTGTCGATGCGGATGCCCTGCGGGGTATGTCCCGCGGCTTTCAGCTCCTTGAACACGGTAATCGCGTTCGGGACGCCGGATTTCAGCACATGGTAGGTGTCCACGAGCAGCGTGCAGGCGTCGGGGTAGACCTTTGCGTAGGCGCGGAAGGCCTCCAGCTCGGTCGGGAAGAGCTGCACCCAGCTGTGCGCCATCGTGCCGAGCGCGGGCACGCCGAATTCCCGGTCGCAGATCGCACAGGCGGTGCCTGCCGCACCTGCGATGTAAGCGGCTCTGGCACCGTAGAGGGCGCCGTCGCTGCCCTGTGCGCGTCTGGAGCCGAACTCCATGACCGGTCTGCCGTCTGCCGCACGGACAATGCGGCTCGCCTTGGTCGCAATCAGCGACTGGTGGTTGACGGTGAGCAGCAGCATCGTCTCGACAAACTGCGCCTGAATTGCCGGGCCGCGGACCGTTACCAGCGGCTCGTTCGGGAAGATCGGGGTTCCCTCCGGAACGGCCCAGACATCGCAGCAGAATTCAAATCCGGCGAGGTAGCTGAGAAAGGCCTCGGAGAAGATCTGCTTTTCGCGCAGATACTGGATATCCGCTTCCGTGAAGCGCAGGTTGTTCAGATATTCGATTGCCTGTTCCAGTCCCGCCATGACCGCGTAGCCGCCCTGATCGGGCACCTTGCGGAAAAAGAGGTCAAAGCAGGCAGTGACATTTCCGAGCCCGTTTTCGAGATAGCCGTTTGCCATCGTCAGCTCGTAAAAGTCCACGAGCATGGTCAGGTTTCTGGCGGCGAGCAGGGAATCGCCGTGATTGCCGTTCATGGATGACACCTCATTTCTTGACAGAAAAACCGCTGCCCGCAGGGATGACTGCGCCGCGCTTCCGGCGGCAGCATCTCCGCAGACAGACGGTCAGCTCCGATTTCAGCCGATCTCGACGATCTCGCCGCGCTGGTCGCGGCTGCCGAGGACAGCGTTTGCCTCGTCCGTGTCAATGTGCATGGCGAGGGCATATTTGGTCGAAACGCGCACGACCACATCACCGAGAATTGCAGAGCGCTCCGGCGTGCTAATCTTCACCCAGACGATCTGCTTGTCCTCGACGCCGAATGCCGCAGCATCCTCCGGCGTCATGTGAATGTGACGCTTTGCGATGATGACGCCGTGGTCGATCTCGACCTCGCCGCACGGACCGACCAGCTTGCAGCCGGGGGTGCCGGCCAGCTCACCGGACTCGCGCACGGGTGCGGCAATGCCGATCGAGCGGGCATCGGTCGCGGAGAGCTCCACCTGATCCTCCGGACGGACCGGTCCCAGGATGGAAACGCCGGTCAGCGTCTTCTTCGGGCCGACGACATCAATGCGCTCCTCACAGGCAAACTGTCCGGGCTGGGACAGATCCTTCTTGTGCGTGAGCTTGTGGCCCTCACCAAACAGGATTGCGAGGGTTTCCTCTGTCACATGGACATGACGGGCGGATGTTTCGACGATGAAATCCATTTTGATTTACCTCCGGTAATTTTAAAAAATGTGAACCGCGCACGGCTGACGGTGAGTGTGCGCTCTGATCCTTATATATTCTACTACAAAATCACCGATTCGTCAAGAGGTTTGACAGGGGAGTTTTCCGTCATTTTCGCGCATTGCCGCATAAAATGCCCGCATTTTTCATTTTTTTGCCGGAATGTGACGGAAATCCTTGCAATTTTGACGGAAATATGGTAGAATACTGTTGTATACTGATACAAATCTAACCATTCATCTGAAAGGACTGTTTTTTATGAGTGAAATCCGTTATCCGGAGCTGTGGGAAAGCGGCGAGCAGAAGATCGCGTGGGTGAAGGGCAATATGCCCCTGCTGCGCAGCATCGAGGAGGAATTCTCCCGCACGAAGCCGTTTGCAGGCAAGCGCATCGCGCTCTCGATTCATCTGGAGGCCAAGACGGCCTACCTCTGCCGCGTCATGGCGGCGGGCGGCGCGGAGATGTATATTACCGGCTCCAATCCGCTCTCCACACAGGACGATGTTGCGGCGGCGCTCGTCCACGGCGGCCTGAATGTCTATGCCTGGCACGGCACCACGCCGGAGGAGTACGAGGCGCACACCAGAAAGGTCATTGAGGCGAAGCCGCATTTCATCATCGACGACGGCGGCGATCTGGTCACGCTGATTCATGAGCAGTACCCGCAGCTTCTGCCGAATGTCATCGGCGGCTGCGAGGAGACGACGACGGGCATCCTGCGCCTGAAAGCGATGAACGCCGCGGGTGCGCTGAAATTCCCGATGATGCTCGTCAACGACGCGGACTGCAAGCACCTCTTTGACAACCGCTACGGCACCGGACAGTCTGTCTGGGACGGCATCAACCGCACGACGAACCTGATCGTCGCGGGCAAGACCGTCGTGGTCGCGGGCTACGGCTGGTGCGGCAAGGGCACGGCGATGCGCGCCAAAGGTCTGGGCGCCAAGGTCGTGGTCACCGAGGTCGATCCGATCAAGGCAATCGAAGCGGTCATGGACGGCTTCACGGTCATGAAAATGGAGGATGCCGCAAAGATCGGCGATTTCTTCGTCACGGTCACCGGATGCAGCCATGTCATCACGGAAAAGAGCTTCCTCAATATGCATGAGGGCGCGATCCTCTGCAACGCCGGCCACTTCGATGTCGAGGTCGATATGGCAGGTCTGCGCGCACTGGCGGTCAAGTCCTTCCCGGCGAGAAACAATATCACCGGCTATACGCTCCCGAACGGCGTGACGGTTTATGTCATTGCCGAGGGACGCCTCGTGAACCTCGCAGCGGGCGACGGGCATCCGGCGGAGATCATGGACATGAGCTTTGCGATTCAGGCACTGTCTGCCGAGTGGCTCATGAAGCACCGCAGCGAAGTCGGCTCGATGCTGAACAATGTGCCGCGTGCGGTCGATGAGGCCGTTGCACGCCGCAAGCTCGCAAGCATGGATATCACGATTGACGAGCTGACGCAGGAGCAGAGAATCTATCTCTACGGCGAAGCCTGAGACAGGCGCTGTTCCGCTGCGCGGATGATTCGGAAGGAAGCTTTCATTCAGAAAAGGAGGTTCACACAATGGGTACGCCGGAACTGGACGCAATCAGCGCAAAGCTGGACCTTGTGCTGGCAAATCAGCAGAAGCAGGCAGAAAAGTATGAGAACTACTCGGCATTTTTCCGGAAAAAGCTGAACGATTCCTTTGAGATGATGACCAAGGCACTGACGGCGCAGTCTGTTGTGCTGACGGACGGCATCGCAAGGCTGGAACGCACGCTGAAGGCGCAGGCACAGACCGCGCCGCCCGATGCAAAGCACGCGGAGCTGCTGAGACAGCTCTCGGAGCTGACGCAGTCGGTGCAGGAGATTGCCGCCGCACAGACCGAGCTGACCGCGCATCATGCCGCGCTGCTCGGAAAGGCGCTCGCGGACGGCTTCCGGCAGATCAATGCGCTGCAGGATACCGATATGCAGCTCCAGCAGGAGGGCTTTGCAAAGCTCTCTCAGCATCTCGGCATTCCGGAACAGCCCGGAGAGCCGGAGGATCCGGCACAGTAACCGAATACAAGGGAGGACTTCACCATGACAGTCAAAGAACAGCTTCAGGGCTGTGTGGAATTTGTAAAGGCGCGCGTCAGCTTCTGCCCGAAGGTGGCGCTGGTGCTCGGCTCCGGACTCGGCGGCTTTGCCGAGACGCTCGATGTCGTGCAGACGCTCGATTATCATGACATTCCGGATTTCCCGGTCTCGACGGTCGCGGGACATAACGGACGCTTCGTGTTCGGATACTGTGCCGGCGTGCCGGTTGCGGCCATGCAGGGCAGAGTCCATATGTATGAGGGCTACACGCCGCAGGAGGCGGTTCTGCCGCTGAGACTTCTGCGCGCACTCGGCGCGGAAATCCTCTTTCTGACGAACGCGGCGGGTGGCATTCAGCCGGGCATGAAGGCCGGCGACTTTATGCTCATCACCGATCAGATCTCAAGCTTTGTGCCGTCACCGCTCAGAGGAGAAAACCTCGACGGACTCGGCGTGCGCTTCCCGGACATGAGCGCGGTTTACAGCCCGCGCCTGCAAAAGATTATCCGCAAAATCGCGGTCAATGAGGACATCCCGCTGAAAGAGGGCGTGTATGTCCAGACCGCCGGTCCCGCATATGAATCGCCCGCAGAGATCCGGATGTTCCGGCTTCTTGGCGCGGACGCGGTCGGCATGAGCACGGCGATCGAAGCGATTGCGGCACGGCACTGCGGCATGGAAATCTGCGGCGTGTCCTGCATCAGCAATTTAGCGGCGGGCATCTCGCCGCATCCGCTCTCGCACGAGGAGGTCAAGGAGGCGGCCGACAAGGCGGCGCCGCAGTTTGAAAAGCTTGTGCGCCGGACGATCGAGGAAATCGGAAAAGCATGAACATCCGCAAGTTCCGGGCGGAGGATGCAGAGGCGGTCTCTGCGCTGATTTTGTATACCTTCCGCATTTCCAACAGCAGGGACTATCCCCCGGAATACGGCGAAGCGCTGGCAAAGACGCTGACGCCTGACGGCATCCGGCGCCGTGCGGAATCCGCGCACGGCTATGTCGCGGCGGACGGGGAAACCGTCGTCGGCTGCGGCATGATCGCCCCCTTCTTCGGCAGCGAGACCGAAAGCATCCTGCTGACGATCTTTGTTCTGCCGGAGTATCAGGGACGCGGCATCGGCCGGCAGATCGTCGAAACGCTCGAACAGGACGAATATTTCCTGCGCGCAGCGCGCATTGAGATTCCCGCGTCGGTCACGGCGGTGGAATTTTACCGCAAGCTCGGCTACGACTATAAAAACGGTGCCAGGGAGCCCGACTCCGAACGGCATTACAGGCTGGAAAAATACCGGTGAAGCGTGCCGTGTCCGCCCGCCCCGTATCCTGACCGTAAAAAGGAGTGTTGTCCGATGGACTGGATTATTTATGTGCTGATCGTCGCGGCGCTGGCCGGCCTGAAAAAGCTCGTGCCGTGGATCAGGGAAAAGGCCGCCCCGAAGGAGGAGGCGGGACTCCGTGAGATCGAGCGCTGGAGCGGCGAGCATCTGGTCAGGCAGTCCGGCGACGGCAAGAAAAAGCAGCTCACCTACCGTTCGGATTCCGGCAGCACCTTTGCGCTGGGCGCCGATACGGCGCGTGTCAAGGGGCTCGCGGACGAGGCGGCTGCCGTTGCGGCAATCTACCGGGAGCGCATCGCGGGCAGCAAGGCTCTGCCGAAGAATCTCCGGAAAGATGCGCTGCTCAGCCAGATCCGCCAGACCTTTCTGGCAACGATGGAGCAGTATCTGAATGCGCTGAAGCTGTTTCAGTTTGACCGGCTGGCCGATCCGGCCTATGCCGATCCGCAGTTCATCAAAATGGAAACGCTGCTGGAAAGCGGCAGAACGCTCATGCAGCACATGGGCGACTATATGCAGGCGCTGATGCAGTCGCAGACCGTCGATCTGACGGCGGAACGGGAGTCCGTCGGCGTCGCCGTGCAGACCGTGCAGGCGGTGCTCGCGGGGGAAAACCGTCCGGCGGCGCAGAGCATTCCGGCGCCGGAGCAAATGACGATGCAGTGATACAGGGAAACGACAATGAGCTTTTTGAAACGACTCTTTCACCGCAAAAAGCGGGAAGAAGAATTCACCGAAGATCCCGCCTATGATGTGGAGGGGATGACGGAGGCGCTTGCCGCGTGGGAGGAACAGCATTTCCCGCAGACGGTAAAATCCCGGAAGAAGCCGGAGGTCCGCTATCAGGTCTATGTCTCGGATTCCGGCCGGGAAATTTCTCTGAAATCCATCCGGTTCCGGACGGAGGAGGAGCCGGAGCCCTCCTCTGTGCTCCCGAATCTTGTGCGGGAGCTGCTGCCGATCTTCGGTCTGAGCGGAACGCCGCTTTCGGCGGTTCTTCTGCACGAGCGCGATGCGCTGTCCAATGTGCTGGCCTCCTATCAGGAGCAGCGCCGGCGCCTTGCAGCCATGCCGCTGACATTCCGGCAGGATCCGTTCTTTCAGACCATCCGGCAGGTCATTTATATGAAGCTGAAGATCATGTATAATGAGCTCAGCTTTTTGCAGTCCGACCGTCTGACGGACGAACAGTATGTCGTGATGTGTCTCACGACCTTCCGCAGGCTGCTGAACGATCTGCGGGATACGAACAGCAAAATGGGCGACTATCTGCTCTCGCTCTCGCGCATGGAGTACGAGGATGTAACGCAGCAGCTGGAGGAGATCCGCTGCGGCGCCGCGGCGATGCTGGAGGTTGTCCGCCAGCAGGGCAGATTTTGAATGAAGCAGAAGGAGCAGTACAATATGATTCGGTTTTACAATGCGAAAATACTGACAATGGACGGCGATACGGAGATCCGGACGGGCGAGCTCTGGACGGACGGTGCGGTGATCCGGTACATCGGCGAAACGCCTGACGAGCTGCCTGCCTTTGAACGGGAGATCGACCTGGACGGCAATCTGCTGATGCCGAGCTTTAAGAACGCGCACACGCACTCGGCGATGACCTTCCTGCGCTCCTTTGCGGAGGATGTGCCGCTTCAGACATGGCTTTTTGAAAAGGTCTTTCCCTACGAGGACCGCCTGACGCCGGAAGATGTCTACGCCTTTGACCGTCTGGCGATTCTGGAATATCTGGCATCGGGCACGACGGCTGCCTTTGATATGTATTTCTTCCCCGAAGCGACGGCAAGCGCTTTTGATGAAGCGGGGATGCGGCTCATGTTCTGCGGCAGCATCAACGGCACCGCAAAGGATGTGGACCGTCTGAACGACCAGTTCCAGAAGTTCCGGCATTACAGCCCGCTGGTCGGCTACCGGCTCGGCTTCCACGCGGAGTACACGAGCGACGAGAGCCTGCACCGCGGCGTTGCGGCGCTGGCACAGGCGGAAAAGGAGCCGGTGTTCACGCACATCAGCGAGACAAGATCGGAGCATGAGGGCTGCATCGAGCGGCACGGCGCCTCGCCCGCACAGTATTTTGAGTCCGTCGGACTCTGGGAGTACGGCGGCGGCGGGTTCCACGGCGTCTGGTTTGACGAGGCCGACCGTGCGGTTTTCCGCCGGAACGGGCTGTGGTTTGTCTCCTGCCCCTGCTCGAACGCAAAGCTTGCAAGCGGCATCGCACCGCTGAAGGAGTGCGCGGCGGCGGGCGTGAATCTGGCGCTCGGAACGGACGGCGCGGCCTCCAACAACACGCTGGATCCCTTCCGCGAGATGTATCTTGGTACAGTGCTGCAAAAGCTCCGCCACAACGATGCGGCGGCGCTGCCCGCGGCGGAGCTGCTGAAGGCGGCGACCGTCGGCTCGGCACGCGCCATGGGTCTTTCGGACTGCGATGTCCTCGCGCCCGGAAAGCAGGCTGATCTCATTGTCATCGACCTGAAGGCGGCCAATCTCCAGCCGGCGCACCATATTCCGGAAAGCCTCGTGCTGTCCGGCGACCGCATGAATGTCAAACTGACGATGTGCGCGGGCAAAATCCTCTACGAAAACGGCGTGTATCAAAACGGCATCGACGCGGCGGCCGTCCGCAGAGACTGTGCGGCGCGGATTCCGCGGCTGACAGACTGAACGGGACGGAAAAAGGAGGCGCATATATGTACTGCCTGCACTGCGGCAAGGAGATTCCCGATCTGGCGGTCAACTGTCCGTTCTGCGGGAGTACACAGGTTGAGGACGCAGCACCGGTCTCGCCGGAGACGACTGCTGCGGCCGGCTCGCTCAGAGAGCTGTCACACCGGACACGGGCGAAGATGCTCCTGATCGCGGCACTGGTCTGCTTCTTCCTGCCGTTTATTACGGTGTCCTGCACCAGCGAAAAGGACGGCAAAACCTATTACTCCCAGAGCGTGAGCGGCTTTGGCCTGATGAATCTCGGCGACAGCGGACTGAATCTTGATACGGAACGGGATGAGACCGAACCGGCTGCGGAGCTGCTGAAGCGTCTGCCGAATGTCTGCTCGATCGCGGCATTTGGCATGGGCGTCATCGCGGTGATGCTGCTGTTTCTCGGCAGACATATCCGCGCTGCCGGCAGACTGGCCGTCTGCGCTGCGGTCTGCCTGATTCTGATGGGGCTGTTCTTCTTCCTGCTTTACAGCCGGTACAGTCCGATGCGCGAAGCAATGGAGGAATCCAGCAAGCTCCTGAAGGTGATCTATATCCGGCTCCGGATCGGCCTGCTGCTTTCCGCGGGCTGCTTCATCGCGGGTGCGGTCTTCTGCTTTAAGGACCGGCCGCCCGGAGAATTGTACTGACAGCCCGTTCGCGGGGGAGGCTCCGCACGGGACAAATCAATCATACAAACACAGCATCAAAGGAGGACGTTTATGTTTTGCAGACATTGCGGACAACAGATTCCGGACGGGGCAGACTTCTGCCCGCTCTGCGGCGGGATGCAGAATACCCCCGCCTCATCCGCACCGGGCGGCCTTGCGGGCATCTCCAAGCGCCTGATTGCCAAAATTGCGCTGGCACTGGCACTGGTGTGCTTCTGCTTTCCGTTTATGGCGGTCTCCTGCCAGTCGGAGGGCACTAAGGTGGGCTCCACGGATTATTCGGGCTTTCAGCTCATGACGGCGCTGGACAGCGATTCCGATTCGCTCATGAACAGCACCGCGTCCGAAAAACAGAAGGACGCCAAGCCGAATATCTACGCGATCGTGTCCTTTACATTCGGCGTCGGAGCCCTGATTCTGCTGCTGCTCGGCAAGCGCAGCCGCATCTCCGGCATTCTGTCCGGTGTTTCGGCGTTCGGACTGATCGCACTTGCGACGACCTTCCGTTCGTACTACGGCCTGGATGATATTTCGGCGGGTTCGGGCGGCAATTCGCTTTTAGATTCTGCGGATTTATCCAAAATCAGTGAGATGATTACAGTCGAGGTCCGGTACGGCCTGATTGCGGCGGTGCTGCTCTTTGCAGCCGCGGCGGTCTGCTGCTTCCTGGACAAAGAGTATTCGTAGAAACGGCAATCAGACCGGAAACGGTCTTTGCATAAACCCAAACATTTACATCAGAGGAGGAATTTATCATGTTTTGCAAACAATGCGGAAAAGAACTGCCGGACGGCTCGGTCTTCTGTCCGGACTGCGGCGCACAGCAGACTGCGGATGCAGCACCGGCTGCGGCAGCGGCGGGCGGCGGTGCCGCGAAGGCAATCGCGGGACTGTCAAAGCGTTCCTGGGCAAAGCTCGGCCTTGTGCTGACGCTGCTCTGCTTCTTCCTGCCCTTCGTCACGGTTTCATGTACCGGCAGCGGAAAGCAGCTTTCTGAGACCTATAACGGCTTTGAACTGATGACCACCATCGGCAGCGGCAATGACGAGCTGCTCCAGCAGAGAACCGATTCTGACAGCAGCGCCAAGCCGAATATCTTTGCGCTGGGTGCATTCGGCTGTGCCGTCGGCGCACTTGTGGTGCTGTACCGCGGCAAAAAGAGCAAGACCGCCGGTATCGTTTCCGCCTGCGGTGCAGGATGTCTCTTCCTGCTGTCCGCGACCTTCCGTCCGTACTACGGACTGAATGACAAGGATATCAAATCCTATATCACGGTCAGCTCCCGGTTCGGTCTGGTGTTTGCAATGCTGCTGTTTCTGACGGTCATGGTCATCTGTCTGATCGACAAGGGCATCCCCGAAACGGGCTTCCCGTTTATCAATGTAAAATCGGCCGATCCGGCCGCAACAGCTGCCGCAGCGGTCCAGTCCGTGAAGAGCACCGCTTCTGACGCCGTCGATGCAGCGAAGGATGCGGCTTCTGACGCCGTTGATGCCGTGAAGGACACTGCTTCTGATGCTGTCGATGCGGCGAAGGATGCGGCTTCTGACGCGGTCGATGCCGTGAAGGACACTGCTTCTGATGCCGTTGATGCCGTGAAGGACACCGCTTCTGACGCCGTCGATGCGGCAAAGGACGCGGCTTCCGATCTCACGAACAACTGATAGGAATACGGGCCTGCTGCCGGATGAATGCGTCCGGCAGCATTTCCGGCTGAAAGGGCAGACATGGCAAAGCAGCAGAAAACCAACGCGATGCGGATTCTCGAACAGAAGAAGCTTCCGCACCGCCTCAATTTCTACGAGTGCGGCGAATTCACCGACGCGGTGCAGATCGCCGAGATGCTCGGACAGGATCCGGAGCGCACCTTCAAAACGCTGATGTGCGTCGGAAAGAGCGGGGCGCATTACGCCTTTGTCGTGCAGGGCACGGCGGAAATGGATCTGAAAAAAGCCGCAGCGGCAGCGGGCGAAAAGTCCGTCGCGCTGCTGCCCGTCAAGGAGATTCTTGCGGTGACGGGCTATATCCGCGGCGGATGCACGGCGATCGGCATGAAGAAGGACTATCCGGTTTTTCTCGACGAGACTGCCATGCAGTATGACGAGATCATCGTCAGCGGCGGCAGACTCGGCACGCAGATTTTTCTCAGTCCGCAGACCTTGCTTGCGGCGACCGCCGGATGTGCCGTTCCGCTTCAGGCGGAGTGAGAAAACGGAAAATCTCCCCATCGGCAAAAATTCCGGAAAAGGACTAGACAAATACAGTAAAATGTGATATAATGGAGAAAATGTATGGACAATGCGCACAGTTTTTGGCACTGTGAGTAAATTCATGATGAGGTGACCGATATGGGACTGTTTGATGTTTTTTCCAAGGGCGGCAAGTATTTCGGCAAGGCGATCGAGCCGAAATGTGAATACTGCGAGTCCGGCAAGCGCGCCAAGGACGGCGACAAGGTGCTGTGTGAAAAGAAGGGCCTTGTCGATGCAGGCTATCACTGCCCGAAATTTGTATATTCGCCGCTGAAGCGGATTCCGGAAAAGCAGATGAGCCGTGTCGGCTTCCTGGAAGGCGATTACGACGAGAAAGAGGACCGTGACGAGCCGGCGAAGTCGAAGAAGCACGACGCGAAGGGCGCAAAGTCCGCGCCTGCTCCTGCCGTAAAGCCGGCAACTGCTCCGACACCGGCTTCTGCTCCCGCGCCTGCTCCGGCAGCGCCCGCTCCGGCAGCGCCCGCTGCACAGGCAGCAGCACCGGCTGTGAAGGCCGCAGAGACCGCGGCCGCGGCTGCGGTACAGGCAGCGGCTCCGGCCGTACAGACAGCGGCATCGGCAGTGAAGACCGCAGAGACCGCAGCTGCGACAGCAGTGAAGACGGCAGAGACCGCTGCGGCATCGGCAGTCAAGCCGGCAGTATCGGCAGCCAAGCCGGTTCTGGGCGGCGATCTGGCCGCGCTGGCCGCGATGGCAGATGCAGCAGGGGAATACCAGCCCGACGCGGCAGACGCGCCGGCAGATGCCCCGGAAACACCCGCTTCCGACGGCGGCGCTGCACCGACGCTCAGCAGTATGTAATCCTGAACAGGCAGAAAAACGCCCCCGATACCAGACGGTACCGGGGGCGGTTCTTTGTCGGGATGGATGTCGGGCGAGAGGAATTGCTTCTGTGAATTCGGAATGAATGTATCCGCTGCGGGTATGATTTGAAATGGTGCTTCGCCCCGGCGGGCAGTGATCTAAAGTTCTCCGGCATCCCAAACTAAAGTTTTTGGTCGAGCTTTTTTCAAAAAGCTCGCAGGTCGAGGGCAGCGCCCTCGTCGCCGCCCGCAGGCGGCGAAACTCTCTGGACTTCATAAGAGCTCCGCAAGGAGGTGAATTGCCGCCTTGCGGCAAGAGGGGGACGCCCTGCGATAGAGGGCGTCCCCTTTTTTTGATCGCATCCGCGAAGCGGATACTTTATTCTTCAAAGGCTTACGCATAACGAGGAGCTGAAATTGAGCGCGTTTGTCTTTTGTGCAATGGAGGAGAAAGGCGAAAAATGATTTGCAGGCGTTTCCGGCGGGCTTTAGATCATTGTTGGCCGGCACTGCCGGCTGCGGGGAATCCTGCGACGATCTTCCAGTTTGCGAGGTCGCGGGCGTTTCCGGTCACCTCATAGAACAGCGAGGCATCGCCGTAGCCGTTTCCGCCGGTGGTCTGGCTGGTCTGCATATAGCGCGGGGGCGGTGTCATTCCGTTGATGATGTCGTCAAAGCTCGGTCCGAAGCCCGTGCGGTCCACGCCGGCATATTCCAGCACGCTGGACGCAAAATAATTGTTCGCAAGCTCGGTGTGCAGATCGCGCTGCATCGGCTCCGCCGGGGCGTTCCGCGGCTTGATGAGCAGCGCGGTGACGATCGGGGAATCGAGGCGCTCCTGGTGGTCGCACTCCAGCTCAACCGGCACATGACCGTGGTCGCCGAGGATGATGACGGTCGAGCAGTCCCAGACGCCCGCTTCCTTCATCTGGTCAAAATACTGCTCCAGAATCGTAAATGCGCCGCGCACGGTTGCATTGGAGTTCCCGTAGGTCAGGTCGCGTGTTTCGGGGCAAAGCGACTGAAGCTCCAGCGAGGTATCGTGTGCGAAATTCAGGTGGATGAAGCTGAAGGTCGGCTTGTCGCTGCCTGCGGTGACCTTGTGGGTGCGGAGAAAATCGTTGAAGCGCAGGTCGCTCTCGGTGCCGACGCCCCAGGGCTGTGCATCCGGCAGATCGCTGCTGATCGTGATGAACGAGTTGGAGAAGTCCGAGGTGACGCGAAGTGCGAGCTGCTCCTTGATGCAGTAGGGCGTGAGCTTGTCGAGCGAGAAGCGCAGCATCGTCGGGATGATGCCGCTGTATCCGACATAATTGACCTCATAGGGAATCGTCGGATCATAAATCAGGTTGTCGCACTGGCCGTCGAGGTCGTAGAACTTCGTGTAAGTGGTCGCGCCGTCCACCAGCAGGTTGACCAGCACGCCGTTGTCGTGAAGCCGGCGGGTGAGTGTATTGCCGGCCCATGCCTGCGTCAGATATTTCTGCGCCGTCTCATTGCGGAAGGGCGCGGTCGTCAGCATATTCGGGACGGAGGGGAAGGTGTTGGTGAAATTTGCGATGTTGTTCTGATAGAAGGTGAAGCCGTCCAGCGTCTTGTAGAGCGACGGATACCAGCCCAGCGTTTCGTCCATCCAGAGGCTGTCGAGGCGGTCAGTCAAAAAGACGACGACATTGTTCTCACTCGAAAGCTTTGTCACGGGTTCATAGGAGAGATAGCGGACATACTGTGTCGAATCGACCTTGCGGATGCCGTGCTGTGCGACGATGGAGCCGGTGCCGACGGCCTGCATGATGAGCAGCGCGCCGGAGATATAGATGATCGCGTGACTGCGGATTGCTTTCAGAACCGGCTGCTCCGGTTTGAATTCCGACAGCAGGTAGACGATCGTCGGAATGAGGACGATGGCGTATTCGATCAGCATATTCGCGGTGAGAAACACCGGATCGTCATAGCTGACGCCGTCGCCGGTGAATTCACGCATTCTGCCGTTCATCAGCAGCATTTGCAGGTACATCGCCAGCAGCGCGCCGAAGACCAGACATTCCATGCCGCGCCAGAACCGCCGGCTGATGAGCAGAAACAGATTGAACAGCAGGAAGGCGCCTGCCGCAGAGAGGAGCGCAACCAGCAGCAGCGGCAGGATAATGTGCTGCGGACCGACAGTAAATTCACGCTGATTGCCGAGAAACAGATCGACCGGTGAGAAAAAGCAGACGGTGAAGCTGCACACAAGACTGGACAGCAGAATCGTCAGCTCGCGGTGTCGGGTCAGTCTTTTGAACCGTTCTTTCAACGAAGGAATTGCCATGCTTTTGATACTCCCGTTCCGGCATCCGGTCGGATGCCGTTCATGATGTAAATGGAAATGTGAAAAATCACACACATATACATTTTATCACATTCCGGTAAGGCTGTCAACTCCTTCGCATGAATCTTCATGTTTTCCTAAACCTTGCCGGCCGGCGCTGCACGGTGATGCTGACCGGACGCCGCAATATACCGTGTTTCCTGCAAGAGAAAGAGGCGGGCAGTACCCGCCTCCTTCAGTGTTCCTTCGGGACGATGCGCTTGCCGAATGGGGCGAGCGCCAGCCCCGCGAGTTTGAAATGCTGTTTTCCGAACGGGATGCCGATGACCGTGATGCACAGCAGCAGCCCGATCATCAGATGCGCGAGCGCCAGCTCGATTCCCGTCACCAGCATCCACAGGATTGTGATGAGACAGGGCATTCCGGCGCTTTCGTTGACCACTTCCTTGCCGAAGGGACAGAAGGAGAGGGCAGCCAGCTTGAAGCACTGCTTCCCGATCGGGATGCCGATGATCGTGACGCTCCAGAGCAGGCCGAAGACCGTCCAGCACAGACCGGCCGGCAGTCCGCCGCAGAGCAGCCAGATGAGATTTCCGAGAAAAGTCATGTCCTGATTCCTTTCTGTAAGTCAGGCTGTCAGCGGGCGTCCGCGATTCCGCAGCGCCGCAGCAGTGCGTCCAGCTCTGTCAGCGAGAGTGCCCGCACCAGCACCTTTTCGTCGTTTCCGTCCAGAAAATAGCCGTTTGACAGACATTTCATCGCGTCGTAAAAATCCACATCGCCGATGATCTTCTGCTGCGTCTTGCTGTAAAGCACGAGCCGCCAGCGCGGAATCATCCGGTCACCGTCACGGTAGCGCTCATGCGGTGCCAGCGGCAGAATCGTCTCGATTCCCTCGTTGATCGCCATTGCACCGAAGACCTTTCCGTCCGGATCCCGGTAATACCGCGGTACGGCGACATAGGCCTTGGACCAGTCGTAAAGACCGTTTCCCTGATTGACATTGCGGTCTGCCATGCTTGTTTCCTCCCTGTCAGAGTATCGTTTCCATTCCGATTTTCTGCGGCTTCATGCCGCATTTTTCATAAAACGCCTGTGCGTCCGGATTGCAGGCCCAGACATTGAGCGTGACATTGTAGCAGCCCGAAGCCCGCGCAAAGTCCGTGACAGTGCGGAAGAGCTGTTCGCCGATGTGCTGCCGCCGGCAGGTCTCATCGACGCAGATGTCGTCGATGTAAAGCGTGCGGATATCTGTCAGTACCGGATGATGCAGATGCTGCTGAAGGATGCAGAACGCGTGTCCGCGCACCGTGCCGCTGTCGTCCAGCCAGACAAAAACGGGCGTGCGGTCATCTGCAAGGATGCTGTTCAGCTCTGCTTCGCCGTATTTTGCGGCGGGGCCGCGGAAGATATCCGGCCGTCCGCGGTGATGCACCATGTCCACCTGATACAGCAGCCGGATGATGCCCGGAATGTCAGCGGGCAGCGCTCTGCGGATTTCAGACATCAGCGCACCTCCTTATGCCTTGTTCAGAACCATGTCCCAGTCCGGATCAAAGCCGGAGGTTTTCAGGGTGAAGTACTGCAGGATCATTGTGGCGTCATACGCGGTGATTGCCCCGTCGCCGTCGATGTCGCAGGCATAGCGCTGCTCTGCCGTTGCGGGCGGATCGTTTTCCAGCCCGATCATGCGAAAATTGAAGTCACAGAGCACCATCGTCGCGTCATAGGCCGTGACCGAGCCGTCGCTGTCGTAATCGCCGGCCAGACGGTTTTCGTAGCGTCCGAAGGTCACGGTCTGCGTGAGGGTTTTCCGGCGGTTTTTCAGTGCGGATTTCAGCGCAGCGGCAGCCGCATCGGGTGTCTCGTCGCTGCCGATCTGCGAGAATGTCACTGTCAGATTGTAGTCGGTGTAATCGGTCTTTTCCGAAAAATCCGGATTCTCGACGGTAAAGTCCTGCTCCGCGGTCAGCGGGGCAAAGCCGTCACTGAGTGCGGATGCGCTGACGGCACAGGTATACTGCCCCGGCTCCAGCGAGAGTACATAGCCTCCGGCCTTTGCGGGAAGCGTCTTCTCACAGATCAGCAGAGCCTCGGCTTCGGGCGAGTGCTGAAATACGCGCAGGGTGCAGGCGCGGTCCTCGGTCAGCGTGAGGTGCAGGCCGGCTGCATACGGCTGATCGGGTTCGTAGAGCGGTTCGATGACGGTTTCGGCAGATGTCTCTCCTTCTGCGGAGACCGGCATGGCGGGCAGTGCAGCAAATGCCGTCAGAACGGCAGATGCAGCGGTATAAAGCTTGAGAAACTGCATAAACAGGGGAACCTCCGTTTCAGTACGCGCTGAGCTGTCTGGCAGACAGTGCGCGGTGCGCGCAGACATAGCCGTCGTTGATGAGCCGCGTGACGGCGGTCTGATTGGTCTGCTGCGGGATTTTGATGCCGGCTTTCGGTTGCTGCGGCATCAGGCCGCGGCTCTGTCCGGCGGCCGCCTTCAGCATCCATTCTCCCGGCTGGATGATCTGACTGTTGATGGCGGCAAAGCGGCTGCGGTCGATCGAAAATGCGGGATCCGCCGTGACGACGATCATTTTGGTGCAGCCGGCGTGAAAGACGGGGAGCATCGGTGCCGCGGGATCCGGCGGCGCCGCCTGATCGGTCTGCTCCGGCTCAGTCAGTGCCGCATCGCCGAGCTTTGCCTCCGGATACGGGAACGGCACGGTTGCGGCTGCGGTCAGGACTTCGAGGATTTCCTCCGTGCGCGGCATCGCGTTGACGCAGAGCACGGTCTCGCGGTGATGCTGGACGGCAGGGGCCGAGAAGCAGACGCGGGTGTTGGATCGGCAGAGCTCATGCAGCGGCAGACGCCGCAGCAGGTCGGTGACGCGGTCGGCGCGGAACACGCCGTAGGGCTTCCCGTCGAGCCATGTGACGGCAAAGCCGACCGAGGGCGTGAGCAGGGCACGCATCTCCGCAGAATTCCAGACCGCCTGTGCGCGCTTGAAATCCCGGAGCGCAAACAGGACCGCGTTCACCGCGCCGACGGCCGCGCCGGACACGGCGCTCAGATACGAAAACATCCGGTTCTGCTCGAAATAACGCAGAACCCCGATCTGGAAGGCACCCTTTGCTCCGGTGCCTGTCAGTGCAAGACCGAATGACTCCATGAGAAACCTCCTGTTACTCAGTCGCGGTCTCCTCCCGGTCCGGAGTCAGCCCGGCAGTGCCGGCCAGATACCGTACATTGCCGCAAACTGCGGAAATCTCCGCGGCGGAACCAGCGGGAACCGCTTCTTCCGGAAGATAGACCGAAAAGCCGTTTGCACCGGACTGCTCTGTGCCGAGAAGCGCCTGCTCAAAGCAGGGGAATGCTTCAAAGCACTGCTGACTGCCGTCTGGGCGCGTCACGGTGCAGTACACTGCGGAACTGTCACTGAACTGTTCGTCAAAATAACCGTAAAGGTGGACATAACTGCCGGCACTGCGGCAGGCGGAAACAAGCGGTGCGGTGCCGTCTTTCTGGACAGCCTCGGACGCGGGTTCTGCTGCGGGTGCTGCCATCCGCGGGGCGTGCAGCAGCAGGTTCGGCAGATTGCGCTCGACGATCTCGCAGATGACCGTATCGGTTTTCTGCTCTGCAATCAGATCGAGCGGCATCTCCTCGGCACGCGAGTAGGTGCAGGACTGAAAACGCTGCGAGAGAAGCGGGATCAGCGCTCTGCCGAAGGAATCGCGGAACATGAGCAGGCTGCCCTCGCCGTCTGCACACGCCGTCCGGATCGTCATGTCATCGACCGAGCGGAACCGCCCGACCGTCCGGTAGGTCTGCGGCACGGCGTAGACGGGATTGTCGTCCGGCTCCGCGGAACCGGGCAGCAGCATCTTTTGCAGATCGCCCGCAAAGTCGTGCGCGACCGTGCGCGGATAGTCGTCAAAGCTGCGGTCATCGAGCATGGCGGTGCGCATCAGCGCCTTGTAGGCGGCCATGGCACCGTCGCCGTTCCAGTGGGTGTCGAGCTTATGATAGAGCGGGAAATCCGCGGTTTTTGCGAGATTCCGGAGCGTTTTCCGCAGATCGCAGCTTTTGACATTGGTGAAAAAGAGTGCCTCCTGCAGCGCATCGAGGGTGTTTTTGCTGCTGACCGGTAAGATGCGGGCAGGCAGATAATTCGGGTAAATGCTCGCCTTGTTCGGCGCACAGGCAAAGATGAATGCAGCCCCGTGCTCCGTGCAGTAGGTGTGCATCAGATCCAGCACGCGGACCGCGTGGCGGATCTCCGTTTCCGAGAGGCGCTGTTCGCCGAGTGCGTCCGGCAGTGTCTCACTGTAAAAGAGCCAGCCCTCCCGGCCGACGAGCACATCCGGCTCTGCCGAGGTCTCAAAGAGAGAACTGGTCAGTTTGCCGTATCCGGTCACGAGCTGTCCGCGCAGCGCGAAATGATCGGAGAACCACGCCTCGGCATCCGCAAAAAAGGCGCGGTTGAGGCTGCCGTCCACTGTCCTGAGGGCGGGCTTTTCCGCCAGCGTGCGGTTTTCCGCGCCGGCATCTTCATGCAGAAAGGGCATCAGGACGGCGGGCAGAAGCAATGCGCCGCAGACCGCTGCCGCATAGCCGATGCGGACGGCGTTTTTGAAGCTCATGGCATTGCCCCCCTCTCAGAACCGGAAATAGATAAACGGATGATAGACCGTCGCTGCTGCATTCATCATGCAGAGGACGAGCAGTGCGAGCGAAACGCCGCCGAGCACGAAGCCGGTGACATCTGCCGCGTGCTTTTCGCCGCAGCGGACGGTTTTCTCAGGCAGCGGCGTCGCAAAGAGCACGGCCGCGCCGAGTACGGTCAGGACGAGCGGGGAGAGCATTCCGACTGTGGCGGAAACTGCCGCGTCATTGAGCCGGAACGGCGTAAACATCGCACGGTACATTCTGAGTGCCGCCGGCAGATCCTCTGCACGGAACACGACGAACGCCAGCACGACGACCAGCAGCGTGTAGATGCGCAGATACCATTTGGTGCCGGATTTTTTGCGCTTTTTGCGTCCGGCTTTCTTTCCGCCGGAGAAAAGCTGTTCGAGCGTCATGAAAAAGCCGTGGATGATGCCCCAGATGACGAAATTCCAGCTTGCGCCGTGCCACAGGCCGGTGCAGAGAAAGACGGTCCACTTGTTGAGAACCGTGCGCAGATTTCCGCGGCGGTTGCCGCCCAGCGGGATATAGAGATACTGCCGGAACCATGTCGTCAGGGAGATGTGCCAGCGCCGCCAGAAATCGGTCAGGGAGCCGGCGCAGTAGGGGTATCGGAAATTCTCCGGGAACGAAAAGCCGAAGATCTGCCCCATGCCGATGGCCATATCGGAATAACCGGAAAAATCGTAGAAAATCTGGAAGGCATAGCAGATTGCGCCGAGCCAGGCGGCCGGCAGCATCACGGCTTCCGTGCCGTAGACCGTGTCGGCGATCTGACCGAGCGTGTCCGCGATCAGCAGCTTTTTCGACAGGCCGAAGATCATCCGGCGGACGCCCTTTGCGAGCATCTCCGGCGTTGTTCTGCGGTCAGAGAGCGCCTCTGCGACGGTCTGATAGCGCACGATCGGCCCCGCAATGAGCTGCGGGAAGAAGGCGATATACAGCAGCAGCCGGAAATAGCTTTTCTGCGGCTCCGCCTCGCCGCGTGCCGTGTCCATGACATAGGACACCGCCTGAAAGACAAAGAATGAAATGCCGATCGGCAGGCGCAGACGCATCAGCGGGAGCGACAGCCCGAAGAGGTCATTTGCCGAGGTGATGAGAAAATCGGCATACTTATACAGAATCAGTACAGCGAGATCGCCGAGCACGCCCAGCACCTGAAAGAGCCGCTTCTGCTTCGGACATTTCGCCATGAGCAGCGCACTGCCCCAGCTCCACGCCACAACGAGCAGCATCAGCAGCATCGCCGCCGGCTCGCCGAAGGCATAGAAAATCAGGCTGGCCGCGGTCAGAAAGGCGTTCCGTCCGTGCAGGAATTTTGCGGGAATCAGAAAATAAACGCAGACCGTCAGCGGGAAGAACAGAAACAGGAATACCGGACTGCTGAAGGTCATGCCGGTTCTTCCTCTGTGTAAAGGCTGATGCTTTTGATGGTCTTTTTGTCGGAATTCAGCAGGAAATCAACCGTGCCGTCCGCGATGCTGTAAATATACTCGCCGGGAATCGCCGGTGCGCCGTATGCTTTTTCGATGTCCGAGGTCGTCATGCCGACCTTGACGCCCTCGCGGGTGGAAACGCCTGTGCCGGTCAGCTCGATCTCCTGCACGGTGTCCTTGCCGTTTTCATAGTAGGAGATGATCTTGAAATTCTGATAGGTGTAGACGCGGTCCTCTCCGCTGCCGATGCAGCTTGCCGCCTTCTGGAAGCTGTAATCCTTGTGTGCGGAGACATAGGCGGTGCAGTCCTTGCCGGGGCATACCTCGTCAAAGAGCGCCTTGCCGGATTCTGTCTTTTTCTCCGAGGAGGCGGTCGTCGCTGAGGACGATGCCGAAGATGCTGCCGTGGAGCCGGAAGCTGCCGCGGTGCTGTCCGCAGATGCAGCCGTGCGTTCGGTCACCGTGGTATCAGAGGCGGCGGATTCCGAGGCGGAAGCCGTGGATTCCGATGCGGACGAGGATGCAGATGCAGCCTCAGTGGTCAGCTCCGTCGTCACGGCGGTATCAGAGGCGACCGAGCCGGCGGTGACCGGTGCGGCGCTGCTGACGGGTTCGCCGCAGGCGGAGAGAAGTGTCATGCAGAGCAGCAGTGCTGCGGGAGTCAGAATGCGTTTCATGTTTCAAAATCCTTTCAGCTGTTCTTTTGATAGGTTTCCTTGATAATGGTGCCGCGGTCATCGTAGGTCACGGTGATGAAGCCCAGAACATTGTATTTGCCGAGCTTGATGATCTCGTTCCAGCCGATGTTGTTGCGCGCCTTGTAGGTCGGATCGTAATTTTGCCACGCGCCGTTGACCTTGACCTGTACCCAGTAATGGTCGCCGGTGTCGTGATTCGTGTGGACGATGCGGGTTTCGAGTCCTGCCCGCTGGCAGACGAAATCGAAGCCTGCCGCGAGATAGTAGCAGACACCCTTGCGGTTTTCAAACAGATAAGTGATGAGCTTTTCCCAGCCCGCCGAACGGAGTGTCTCATAGGGGCGGGTGGCTTCCATGCGCGAATAACGGTAACGCCCGGTGAACGCGGTAAAGAGCACAGTCGGCTTGACGCCGTTCTCCTTGACAAGGGCATCAGCCGTGACGGCGTTCTGGGTTCTGGCATTGCCGGAAGCGTCGATGACATAGCCGTCCACGGATGCAGAGACGGTCATCGCGCCGTTTTCGCCGTAATGGCGTGTTTTTCCGTCATGGGCATACCAGCCTGTCACGGGCTTGCCGGCAGTTTCGCAGTAATACTGCTTGCCGTCGGGTGCGGTGTAGGCACCGGTGAGGGGCAGGCCGTCCCCGTCGAAAATCCATGTTTCGCCGTCGATGACCGCTCTGCCGGCGGCCATTTTGCCGGTTTCCTCGCTGTACCAGCGCGAGACGCCGTCCGTCTCCTGCCAGCCGGTCAGGCGGATGCCGTCCTCGCCGAAGACATACCACGCACCGTCATATTCCGTTCTGCCGACGGCCATTTTGCCGTCCGCAAGAAAGAGGCGGGTGCCGGAGGGGTAGGTCATGAAGCCGCACAGCATTCTGCCGCGGTCAAAAGCATAGGTGCTGCCGTCCAGCTCCAGCATTCCGACGGTGCCGATGCCGTCCGCGTCGAAATAATAGCGGTCGGTGTCGGTTTCGTACCAGCTTTCGGTCAGCATTTTGCCGTCTGCATCAAAGCAGCGGCGCACGGAGCCGGTCTCGGCCAGACCGGTCAGCCGGATGCAGGTCTCGCTGTCAAAGAGATAGGTGTCGCCGTCGATCTTGTGCATCCCGCGCCAGGCGTCGCCGTCCTCCGGATCGAAGTAGTAGGTGTCGCTGCCGACGGTCTGAAAGCCGGTCTGCATGACGCCGTCGCTGCCGAAGAAGTACCGCTTGCCGTTTAATTCCTGAAGGCCGGTCAGCAGGGTGAAATCGTCCGCAACATAGCAGACGGTGCCGGCTTCTGCGTCGCGCACGAAGCCCTTGCCGATCTGCGCGGTCTCCGGATCGTAGTGCCGCTTGATGCCGTCAGACGGTGTCTGCCAGCCGGTTTTGAGGTCGCCTTCTTCGTCAAAGAGATAGGGTTGCCCGTCGATCAGCACCTCGCCGACGGAGAGCATCGCGGATTCTCCCGCATAGCGCCAGCTGTTCTCCCCGGTGTGAATCCAGCCTGTCTGCAAAGCACCGTAGAAATCGAGCTGATAGACGCCCTCACCGGTCTCGGTTTTGCCGGTCTGCTTGCCGGCTTGCGCGTCAATGAAGTATTCCCCGCCGCGCCACGAAACCCAGCCGAACTGTGCCTCGCCGCTGCGGTCGTAATAGAAGCGTTTGCCGTCCACGGTCTGCCAGCCGGTCTGCTGGGCACCGTTCGGCGCAAACAGGTAGGCGATGCCGTCGATGACCTGTTCGCCGGTGAGCGCGGTGCCGTCCTCACCGTAATAGTATCTTCTGCCGTTTTCCGTCACCCAGCCATGCTTGCCGGCGTCCTCTGCCCGTGCGGTCATGCCCGGCAGGGCACAGGAGATTGCCGCCGCGAACAGTACGGCGGCGGGAGTGCGCAATCGCATAAAAAAACCTCTTTTCAGCACAGCGGGGGACATGGTGCGGTTTCGGGTGAGATTTGCCTGCTGCGCATACAAATTCAAATTACAGTATAACACGAAACTCGAATTTTGTCAACTGTCTGCGGGCGAACAGAAAACCGCCCCTGCTTTTTT
>JAILIG010000116.1 GCA_024695445.1 Oscillospiraceae bacterium | reverse complement strand
GGCAGCGACAGAGCAAAAATAAAAGCAGCGGCGCTGGATGTTGCCCGCAAATCTACGGAGGTACGATATGAAAATCTGTTTTTCCACACTGGGCTGCCCGGATTTTGAATGGGCGGATGTATACTCGATGGCAAAGGATCTTGGCTTTGACGGCATTGAGCTTCGTGCGCTCGGTATGCCGATTGATCCTTACCGCACCAAGCCCTTTACCGGCGCGCAGCTCGCCAAAACGGTACAGAAGCTCCGTGCGCTGCACCTCGAAATTCCGTGCATCAGCTCCAACTGCTGCCTGAACGAGAAGGATGCTGAGGAAGCGAATACCGCTGAGCTGTTTGCCTGCATGGAGCTGGCGCAGGCGGTCGGCGCATCCTATGTCCGTGTGCTGGGCGACCGCTATGCCGAAGCGACGGCTTCCGTCGATGACGAATATCTGGCGGCGCGCCTGACCGAAATGGCAAAGTTCGCCGATCAGCACGATGTGACGCTGCTGGTTGAGACGAACGGCGTGTTCAGCAATACGGCGCGACTGCGCGCACTGCTCGACAAGGTCGGCTCGCTGCGCGTTGCGGCTCTCTGGGATATGCACCACCCCTACCGGTACGGCGGTGAGTCTCCGGAAACGACCGTGACCAATCTCGGCCATTACATCAAGTTTGTTCAGATCAAGGACAGCTCGATGAAGGACGGCAAGCTCCGCTATGAGATGCTCGGCAGAGGCGATCTGCCGCTGGATGAGATGATCGGCGCGCTGGGCAGCATCGGCTATACGGGCTACATCTCCCTTGAGTGGGTTAAGCGCTGGATGCCGGAGCTTTCCGATGCCGGTATCGTGTTCCCGCAGTTTGCAGATTACATGTCGAAATACCGCACCAAGTATAAGCATGACCTTCAGATCAGCCGCCGCGGAAACGGCTATTATCCGTGGCCGAAGGAGCGTCTGATCGACTACACCTTCCCGGATGTGCTTGACCGCATCTGCGAGCAGTTCCCGAACCAGTTTGCGTTCCGCTACACCGAGCTGGACTACACCCGCACCTATCCGCAGTTCCGCGACGATGTGGACACCTTTGCGCGTGCGCTGATTGCGATGGGCGTCGGCGTCGGCGACAAGGTGGCAATCTGGGCGACGAATGTGCCGGCGTGGTACATCACCTTCTGGGCAACGACCAAGATCGGCGCGATTCTGGTCACGGTCAACACCGGCAACAAGATCCACGAGACCGAGTATCTGCTGAAGCAGTCCGATACCCATACGCTCGTCATGATCGACAGCTACAAGGGCACGGATTACAATGAAATTCTGCGCACGCTGATTCCGGAGCTGGCCGAATCGGAGCCCGGGAAGCTCAATTCCGCAAAGTTCCCGTATCTGAAAAACATCATCACGATCGAGAGCCGGCAGCCCGGCTGCTACACATGGGATGAGGCGGTTGCGAAGCATACGGAAGTGCCGCTGACCGAGGTCGAGCGCCGCAGACGGGGCATCCGCAAGGACGATGTCGCCAATATGCAGTACACCTCCGGCACGACCGGTTTCCCGAAGGGCGTCATGCTGACGCATTACAATGTCGTCAACAACGGCAAGGCGATCGGCGACTGCATGGATCTGTCCACCGAGGACCGCATGATGATTCAGGTGCCGATGTTCCACTGCTTCGGCATGGTGCTGGCGATGACGGCATCCGTCACGCACGGCGTCACGATGTCCCCGATTACGGCATTTTCGCCGCGCAAGGGCCTGGACTGCATCAACCGCGAGAAGATCACCTGCTTCCACGGCGTGCCGACCATGTTCATTGCGATGCTGGGGCATGAAAACTTCGCAAAGACAGACTTTTCGCACATGAGAACCGGCATCATGGCGGGCTCTCCCTGCCCGATCAAGACGATGCAGGAAGTCATCGAGAAGATGCATATGCCGGAAATCTGCATCACATACGGCCAGACCGAGGCTTCTCCCGCGACGACGATGTCCAAGACGACCGACTCGATCGAAGACCGCGTCAACACGGTCGGCGGCCCGATCTTCGGCGTCGAGTGCAAGATCGTGGATCCGGAGACCGGCCTTGAGGTTCCGGACGGCGTGGACGGCGAGTTCTGCGCACGCGGCTACAACATCATGAAGGGCTATTACAAGATGCCGGAGGCGACGGCCGCGGTCATTGACGAGGACGGCTGGCTGCATTCGGGCGATCTGGCGCGCAGACTGCCCGGAAAGGGCTATTTCAAGATCACCGGCCGCATCAAGGATATGATTATCCGCGGCGGTGAAAACCTCTACCCGAAGGAGATCGAGGACTTCATCTATACGCACCCGGATGTCCGCGATGTGCAGGTCATCGGCGTGCCGGATAAGCAGTACGGCGAGGAGGCAATGGCCTGTGTCATTCTGCATGACGGCGCATCGGTGACCGAGGATGACATCAAGGAATATGTCCGCTCCCACATGGATAAGACCAAGGTTCCGCGCTATGTCCGATTTGTCACGGAGTTCCCGATGAACGCGGCCGGCAAGATCCTCAAATACAAGATGCGTGAAGAGGCTGTGGATTATCTGAATCTCCACGAGGCAAACAACATCGTCACAGCATAAGAGAAAGCCGTTCCGGTTCAGGCCGGAACGGCTTTTTGTCTGTTTGGCAAGCAGTCATACGGGATGGTGAATGTTATCCGGCAAGCATTGCCAGAAGGCTTGCGCTGTCATCGGCGTTCAGATGTCCGTCACCGTTGAGATCGGCATTTTCCTTTCCCTGCGGTGTGATTGTCACACCGTCTTCTGCAATCCACCGTGCCAGCAGAATTGCATCCGCGATCTGCACACATTCGTTCAGGTCCACATCGCCTTTCAGTGCGGACAGAGGGTTTACCGTAGTGATTGCCATGCCGTTCTCAATCCATACCATGCCGATTTTGGTTCTGTCCATGTTCTGCTGTTTGATGTAGTCGAAGATGATTCTTCCGGCGTCTGGCGCTCTGTCCCTGTCAAATTCGACCACAATCGGCTGATAGCCCGGATATTCTGTGCTGCTGACGATTTTTGCGTCAATCTGCTGCTCTGCCACAAAGATATTGAGCATTTCGCGCATCTGCCCGATGTTGGTAATCATCTCTGCTTCTGCGGCAGTAGTTGTCGTAGTTGTGATTTCCATATCGGGATTGACAGTCGTAAGCGGCTTGCCGTAAATACACGGAATCAGATTAAATGCTGTCCTTTCAATATGATTCTGTTCTGCATATTCCAGAATCGACCTGTTTGCAGGCGTTTCGGCATTGAACTCTACAACGACTGTACCGGCATACTGTGGATATGCTTCATCGCTCACGCACCCGGCATCCAGATCGTTGTCTGCAATATACTTGGTGAACATTTCACGAATCTGCTCAATGTCGGTAATCTGCTCAGCGGCATCCGTGATGTACTCTGTTTCCGCAGCGGAGTACACCGGGATAGCCGCAGTGCCGCAAAGCAGTGCAGAAAGAACCGATGCGGTGATTTGATACAGCTTTTTCATAAGGAACCTCCTTTCAGTCTCAGTGTTTCGTTCTGTCTGCCGGAATAATCCGACAGACAGGCTTCATTCATTGCAGAGCTCGATCAAGCCGATTTCTCTGCCGTTTGCCACAATGCGGTTTTTCAGCTCATCCGGCAGCTCGGCCCACCGGCCGGTGTCCGTTCTCCACACATACCGGTCGGTAATCAGGTAGCTGACGCCGGCTCCGTCATCCAGCCGGAAGTCCGGCGGAATGGTCTCTCCGCTGCCGTTCTCCCTTCTGTATTTGAGTTCGTTGAGCTGTGCGCAGAGCTCCTTTTTGAACTGCGCAGCATCCGGCATACCGGCCACCTGCGTGAACACCAGACTGCCGTTCCGGATTTGGAGCGAGCCCGTCACATAGAAGGCGTAATCCGGATCGAACTTGTACATCATATCATCCTCAGTGCGCTTGACAAGGATTTTGCCGTTTTCTGCTTTCAGCGTGTAGTCGTAGCTGTTATCGTCCAGTCTGTAGCTGACATCGTTTTTGATATCGTACACGGACACACCCTGCCAGTATCGGCCGGAGCCGGCGCCCCATGTGACGCACAGCTCATTCATGCCGTCACCGTTGAGGTCTGTGAAATAGGCATTGACAAGCGGCCTTCCGTAAACGCTGAACACGCTCTTTCCGCCCTTCAGCACGGAAACGGTGCTGTCCTCCGCGCGGAACGACAGGTCCGGCGATGCGATCAGCTCCGAGTGGAGGGCCCATGAGAGAAATGCGGAATGTGAGCTGTCGAACCACTCGTAATATCCGCCCGGACTGCCGCTCAGGAAACGGGTGTCATCATTTGTCTGGACATTGAACACATCGACATTGACGGTAGCGTAATACCAATCGCGGTTCTGCAGCTCGCCGAGGTCGCTGTTTCTGACTTCGAGGAAGCAGAGCCAGCGCTGCATCGCGGCCTCCATGCCGGCCTTGCGTCTGACCTTTACAGTGATGTCGTAGAGTCCCGATGTGCTGCTGCGCTTTTGAAGCGTGACTTCAGAGACCTCCGGCCTGGAGCCGAGCTCCGTAAATTCCGCAAAGCAGAAGATCAGAGCGTGCTCCCTGAAGAATTCCGGTGTGTAGTCCATGTAGTCGGTGTTCAGCTTGATTCCCTTCAGCTCGTCATAGCTTTGAATCAGGCGGTTGATTCCCATTGCTCCCCACATACCGTTTTGGTTAATCTCGTCGAATTCATCGCGCCAGTCAGACGACCACTGACAGAACTGATACCGGCTCGTAAATGACAGTGCAGAGAGCGCCGGCTC
>JAILIG010000095.1 GCA_024695445.1 Oscillospiraceae bacterium | reverse complement strand
AACTCGACAGCGCCTGCCAGCATGGCCTCTGCTTCGTCCAGACAGGCTTCGGATGCAGCGTACATCGTCAGCAGCGGTTCTCCGGCAATCATTTCATTGCCGACCGTCGCAGAGAGTACGATGCCGGCGCCCGGATCAATCGCATCATCCTTTGTTTGGCGTCCCGCACCGAGCGCAACACAGGCTCTGCCGACCGTTTCCGATTCGATCCGTGTAATCCAGCCGGATTTCGCCGCCGGAACCACACGGCTGCACTTCGCCTTCGGAAGCAAAGACGGATTTTCTATGATGTGCGGATCACCGCCCTGTCCCTCAATCATCATCCGCAAGCGCTCCATCGCTTTGCCGCTTGTTACAGCACCCAACGCGGTCATGCGGCAGTCATCAATGGTTCCTTTTCCGGCCATACGGAGCAACTCGGCAGCCATCTTGATACTGAGCACACCAAGCGAAGAATCCACATTGCCGGACAGGATCGTAATAGCCTCCTGCACCTCCAGCGCATTTCCGATACTCATTCCGAGCGGCCGGTCCATATCCGTCAGAACAGTCGTGCAGTCTTTGCCATCCGCCTTGGCAGCGGCCAGCATCAGACGGGAGAGCTCGGCAGCATCCGCATCGTTCTTCATGAAGGCGCCGCTTCCGACCTTGACATCCAGCAGAATATGATCGGCTCCGGTCGCAAGCTTCTTGCTCATGATGCTCGAACAAATCAGCGGAATGCTGTTGACCGTCTCGGTCACATCACGCAACGCATAGAGCTTTTTGTCCGCCGGAGCGAGATTTCCTGTCTGCCTTGCTACGGCAAATCCGGCTTTTTGAACAAGCCTTAGAAAAGCATCCGACTCCAGTTCAGTCGAAAGACCGGGAATGCTTTCCAGCTTGTCAATCGTTCCGCCGGTATGACCGAGCCCTCTGCCGGACATTTTCGGCATATACACACCGCAGGCAGCCACAATCGGCGCGAGAATCAGTGTCGTCGTATCTCCGACGCCGCCGGTGCTGTGTTTGTCCGCGACCGGTCCAGACAGCCAATCCCAGTTCATGACCTGTCCGGAATCCCGCATTGCAAGCGTCAGCGCAGCAGTTTCCGCATCATTCAGTCCAGAAAAACACACAGCCATCAGCCATGCAGAAAGCTGATAATCCGGAATCCGCTCTGCAGGATCCTCTGTAATCATTCCATGCACCAGCGCACGAATCTGTTCTTCGTCAAGCGGCAGTCCCTCTTTGGTTCTGCGAATACATTCATTCATATGAAACATAACAGTTTTCACCTCCGTTCTTTTTCATACTTCTTGCTTCATTATATCATATTTTCCGGCAGAATGCAACATGACTGAAAATTTCATTTCTTCTTCACAATCCTCCCGCTTGACAAATCCGTCAAATTCTGATATAATACCATTCAAATCACAAAAAGGAGGCAACGCCTTTGTCAAGGCACGATCATGCTGTCCTAGCCGCCCTGACCGGTCTGCTCCTGACCGGCTGCGGATTTGAGTCCATTTCGTCCTCTGTACCGGGCGGCAGTCCGGATTCTTCAGTTTCAACCGTATCTGAGACTGCCGTGCAGACACAAACAACAGTAAAAACGGAGAAAACGACCGCTTCACCGGAGCCCCCGGAGAGCCCGGCGACCGAATCGAACGACATACCTCTCACGGATGAAAAACCGGAACGCCCGACACATCTGATTCAGAATGTCCCGCATCTCGACCAGACGACCGGATATGCGACCGCGTGTGAAAGCCTTGCAGCGGTATCACTGCTGCAGTTTTACGGAATTCAGATTGAACCGGGTGAATTCATCCGCCGGCATCTGCCGACCGCTGATTACCCGGTCATGGGCGAGGACGGAAATCTGCACGGTGAAAGTCCATGGGAGTATTTTATCGGGGATCCGCTCCGCTCCAATGGCTACTGCTGTTTCAGCGGCGCAATCAAAAAAGCGATTGATTCCGTTGAGCCCGGCATTACAAGCGTACTGCGCGGAGAAACACTGGACGAGCTTTGCGAGAACTATGTTGCAAAGAATCACCCTGTCCTGATCTGGGCTACCATCCGGATGCAGCCGACCAGGCTCGGCCACACATGGATTCTCCCGAACGGAGAACGCTATACGCATCTACGCCCTGTTCACGCACTGCTGCTCATCGGATGGGATGAAGAGCATTACTATTTCAGCGACTCGCTCCAGCCGGATGCAGTCACTGCTTACGGGATATCAGAAACCGTGACAGCCTATAACGCGATGCAGCAGCAGGCAATCATCCTCACCAAACCAGCGCCGGCCATCCGTGCGGAGGACTAGGCTTCACCGTATCTGCTCCGTCCGGGAGCTGTAAGCACCGTAAAAAAAGCAAGGCATCCTATATGCTAGGATGCCTTTTTGTCTGATATCCGTCAAAGCGCGGCAATCAGCCTCGAACGAATGCTTTCGCGCTCCGGATCGGAGATGCCGAAATTCATCCGGCGGTAGCTCCAAGCCGCTCTGCCAATCCCGTACTTCTCAAATGCATTGTGAATTGCCTCATACCACGCGACAGTGTCCTCATCCGCGGCAGTATCAATGACACCGTACTCCCCGCAGTAAAGCGCCGTTCCGCGTGCCTCCGCAATCGCAACCGCATCCGCAAAGAGCCGGTCAAACAGCTCAAAATCGGCGGATTTTGCGTTTCGTGCCATTGCAAAAATATCCCCGACCGGCAGATTCAGGTCCTGCATCATGCTGTGATACTCCTCCGCACTGCCTGGAAAACCGATGCGAAGGTCGGCCGGCATATTCCGGATCCACTGCGCGCCCTGATGCGTAAACAGAATCGGCTCATAGCAATGGAAATTGTAGATGATTCTGTCATCAAAGGGCATCGGCAGATCGGCCAGCGCCACAATGGAATTGTTCCAGTAGCCGCCCAGCAAAATCTGAACCTCCGGGGCAATCGCACGGATTCTGCTCACGCAGATGCGAGCGATCTCGTTCCACTTGTCAGAGAAATCGCGGTCGGTAACCTCATTCAGCAATTCAAACGCAACCCGTTCATACAAATGTCCGAACCGGCGGGCAATTTCCTCCCACAGCCGGTAAAACCGCTCCTGAAGTGCCTCGGAATCAAACAGGCCGCGCTCTGCTTCCCCGTCATCAAAAGAGTATCCGGCGGTCTTATGCAGATCAATAATCAGATTGAGCCCGTTTTTTCTGCACCACTCTGCGACCTCGGAAACCCGTGCAAAGCCGCGTTCCAGCCACGAGCCGTCCGGTGCCTCAAACAGTTCATAGTCAATCGGCAGGCGGACATGATCCGCCCCCCATCCGGCAATGATCTCGATATCACGCTCAGAAATGAAGCTGTCATAATGCGATTCCGTATACGGGCACTGCGAAAACCACCCGCCGAGATTGACGCCTCTCTGATAACCCTCAAAAATTTTCATAGATACCCCCGTCAACATATGGTGAATACTTGACTTGACAAACACTGTCTTTTATGGTATAATCGTGCTATGCTGCTGTGGCGAAATCGGCAGACGCAAGAGACTTAAAATCTCTCGGTGGATACACCGTACCGGTTCAAGTCCGGTCAGCAGCACTCCTGCGCTCCGCTTCGGCTCAAAAGGCCAGGGCGGAGCTTTTTATTCAGTTTTTTTGTGCGCCGCATCGGCAACGCGGCGAATGATATTACCCTTTTCGTCCACAATGACCGTATGCTCCAGTGTTCCGACCAGGCTTCGGCGAAACGCCTCACGGTATTCCTGACGGAGCTTTGCCTGCTCCGCACGCTCCGCATCGGTCAGCCCGACGGTTTTGGATTTACGCGCAAGCTCATTGATTCTGTCTAGTGCAGAACGCTCCAAATCCGCTCACATCCTTCCTGTTTACCGTATTATACCATATAATCTGAAAAAAAGCAAGAACCGAGGGAGTTTTTATGCTCGCACTGATTACCGGCGCATCCCGCGGCATCGGCGCTGCCGCAGCAAAACGGCTCGCAGCGGACGGATACACGGTCCTGATTCACTGCTGCCGCCGCAGAGATCTGGCAGAGAACCTTGCAAAGGAGCTGCATGGTCATGTCCTTCAGGCAGACTTTTCCGATCTTTCGCAGGTTGACAGTCTGGCACAGACCGTGCTTGACCGCTTCGGAACGCCCGATCTGCTGGTCAACAATGCAGCAGTGTCCGTTACAGGGCTGTTTCAGGATATTCCGGACGATGAGGCAGAAACACTGTTCCGCGTCAACATTTTCAGCATGATGCGTCTGACCAAGCGTCTTCTGCCGGGCATGATTGCCGGACAGCACGGCTGCATTCTCAACATCGCCTCAGTCTGGGGGGAAACGGGAGCATCCTGTGAGGTGCATTATTCCACATCAAAAGCCGCGGTCATCGGCTTTACGAAGGCGCTGGCACAGGAGGTCGGTCCGTCCGGCATCCGTGTCAACTGTATCTCGCCCGGCGTCATCGACACCGATATGAACCGCATCCATGATGCGGACACCATGCAGCAGCTCGCAGACGAAACGCCGCTTTGCCGCATCGGGAAACCGGAGGAGGTTGCCGAAGCCGTCGCGTATCTCGCGTCAGATGCGGCGCGGTTTATCACCGGACAGGTTCTGTCAGTCAACGGAGGGTTTCACACATGAATGACGAACAGAAAGCCAGATTTGAACAGCAGATGTCCTTCCTGCTGGAGCTGGACAAAATGAAAAACATCTACCGCCAGAGCTATGTTCTGCATGAAGACCGGCACGAAAACGATGCCGAGCATTCATGGCATCTCGCGGTGCTGACAATCATCCTTGCGGAATACGCAAACGAGCCGGTTGATCTGAAAACGGTCATCGAGACCGTCCTGATTCACGATGTTGTGGAGATCGACGCCGGCGACACCTACGCCTACGACGATGCCGGCAACGCCACCAAAGCCGAGCGCGAGCAGAAGGCCGCCGATCGGCTGTTCGGACTTCTGCCGTCGGAACAGGGCGCACATCTGCGGCAGCTCTGGGAGGAATTTGAAGCACAGTCCACCCCGGAAGCACGGTTTGCAGCCGCACTGGACCGCATCCAGCCGCTGACTCTGAATTACACGAAAAAAGGCATCTCGTGGAAAGAGCACGGCACAAAGCGTTCGCAGGTAACCGCCAGAATGCAGGCCGTCGCAAACGGCTCTGAAACGCTCGGCAGCTTCGCCGCCGAAATCATCCGCCGTGCAGCTGCGGAAGGCCTTCTGAAAGACGAGTAACCAGTCATCCGGATACAGCGTCAGCCAAACCCGAAAACAGTCTTACCGGCCGTTTTCGGGTTTTCTTTTTATACGAAGCCGCTCAGCCGAAACGATTACTCCGCCGGCGTTCCGGCTTTCCAGACACGGTACGGCTTACGGTCCGGCAGCGATTTCCATGTAAATAAATCGTCCTCAAGCAGCAGATAGCTGTGCGGGGAACCGTTTTTCGGAATGGAAACCGAGCCGGGATTCAGAACTGTGTTTTCTCCGACTGCACGGCAAACCGGAATATGTGTATGTCCGTGCAGCAGAATATCTCCGGGCATCAGCGGCGGCATCGCATCTGCATGAAAATGATGTCCGTGCGTCGCATAAATGACTGTTTCTCCGAAAGAAAGCATTGCATAGTCAGCAAGCACCGGGAATTCCAGCACCGCCTGATCGACCTCCGCCTCACAGTTCCCGCGGACACAGAAAATCCTGTTCTTCATCTGATTCAGCATGGAAATGACCGCTTTCGGATTGTATTCCTGCGGCAGATCGTTCCGCGGACCGTGATAGAGCAGATCTCCGAGCAGCAGCAGTCTGTCTGCCTGTTCAGCCGCAAAGGCGTCCAGCATCGCACGGCACCAGAATGCCGAACCGTGCAGATCAGACGCAATCATCCATTTCATATGGCGTTCTCCTGTTCTGTAAACAGCCGGTCTGCGGTTTCCGGCAGTCCGGCGAGATCGTGCAGCACTGCATCCGCGTGTCTGACACGGCCAAAGCCGTATGCCGCATGGATAAACGGAATCCCCGCCTCAGCGGCTGCATCCGCATCCCCCTGCGTATCACCGACATACACACATCGGTCTATCCCCTGCCGCTGCATGACAAGCCGGATATTCTGGCCTTTGGACTTACCGGTTCTGCCCGCACATTCATAATCAGTGAACAGTGCCGAAAAGCCGCACTGCTCCAAAAAGATTTCAATATATCCATCCTGGCAGTTGCTGACCACACCGAGCACAAAGTCTTTTGCAAGCGTCTCCATTACAGTGCGCTCACGGTCATACAGCCTTGCAGGATGCTCACGCAGATAACTGTATTCGCGCTCGGTACAGCAGCGCAGAATATCCAGCCGTTCTGTTTCGGGCAGTGACGGAAACATCAGCTCTGCGATGGCCTCCAGTGTTCTGCCCATAAAATTGTGCATATCCCTGACCGTAAACTGTTCTGTCCGGTCAGTATTTTCACGGATGGCTATGTTCCATGCCTCCGTGCATTCCGCGGACGAATCCCAGAGGGTTCCGTCCAGGTCAAACAAAATTCCTTTTTTCATCCGGTTTCCTTTCGTAAACTCCTGTTTCAGAAAAGAGTCGCCATGGTTATATAAATTTCGTTGAAACTACTCCATACTTACGGAATGCCATTCCTCCACATGATTCTGGAAATCATATACGAGCATTTCAGGTACTGAATCGTAGCAGCGAATGATATCATCATAATCGTGCGCTGTATATATCTTTCCGGATACTCCGATATAAACAAAAGCAGGGTAATAATATCCGATATCTCCGATGTATACTACAGGCTCTCCTGCAAATGCTTCAACAGTCTTCCGATCCTCAAGCTGTTCTTCGTCGAAATAATCCTCATTACATCTGCTCTCTCCGGTATCGGGGTACAAAGAAAACAGAATATCCGCAGAGCGATTGAGAGGGCTGTCATCTCGTTCGTTAAAGTACCAGTGTTGTGCAATCCCATAGTATTCCCGCAGGAACTGTTTTGCACGATCGGAGAGGGCGATTCCGCCTGATGTATAAAAAGACGTTATTTCCGTGATGTCGATATTTCGTCCATCATACCAGCCGGCCGTTTTCAGACAGGTCATAATTTTTCCATCGGTTGTACCGTTCAGCAATGCTCTTTTTATCATGAAAAGCCTAGTCCTTTCTCTTGTAAATGCCGATTGATCCAAGCAGCAGAATGCTTAAAGGGATTTCGTACAAAGCGGCATCTGTTCCGCTTCCAATCTGATACAGTATATCATTTGAAGCCACTGCGGCTCGTTCTGCATTGTGCGGCGCAGCTTTTCAAGCGTCCGTTTTCCTGTCCGGCGGTCGAGAACCGCAAACATCCGCACAAGCGCATTTTCCGCATAAAGGCTCTTTTCAATGGTCTGATTGTCAAACTCCGCAAAAGCACGGTAAAAATCCGCCTGATAGAACTCCCCCGCACGAAGCGTCCGCATCGCGGCATTCTTCCAGCGCTCTGCGGAAAGCGGAGCACCGGCAAGCTCCGGATCGTTGTAATAATAATCCCAATGCAGATTCATTCTGTCAAAGAAATTACTTTTCAGAATTTCCGCTCCGTCCAGACGAATCGCAGCCCTGCCCTCGTCGCCGTCGTGCATAGCATGATAACAGGTGACAAAATAGGTCAGTCTGCCGCGCAGAGATTCTGCCAGATATTCATGTTCCAGCTTCTGACGCATTTTACTCCAGTTGTGCATAGACTCCCTTTCCGTTTTCGGGCATCAGCTGCTCTGCAGTTCCCTGATCTTGTCGCGCAGAAATGCCGCGTGCTCAAATTCCAGCAGTCTTGCGGCTTCCTTCATCTGTGCGGTCAGTTCCCTGACAAGTGCATCCCGCTCACTGCGGTTCATCTTCTTTTTGACCTTCTTCTCAGTCTTTTCCTTTGTACTGATTTCCAGAACCTCACGCACATCCTTGACGATCGTCCGAGGAATGATGCCGTGCGCTTCGTTAAAGGCAAGCTGCAGGCTCCGGCGGCGTTCGGTTTCGTTGATTGCACGGAGCATACTGCCTGTGACCTCATCCGCATACATAATGACCTGACCGTTTGCGTTGCGCGCAGCCCGGCCGATCGTCTGAATCAGAGAGGTCTCCGAACGGAGGAAGCCCTCCTTGTCCGCGTCAAGAATCGCAACCAGCGAGACCTCCGGCAGATCAAGGCCCTCCCGAAGCAGATTGATGCCGACCAGCACATCAAACTCACCGAGGCGCAGGTCGCGGATAATCTCCATGCGCTCCACGGTATCCACATCATGGTGCAGGTAGCGTACACGGACATTCATATTAGACAGGAACGCTGTCAGGTCCTCTGCCATTTTCTTGGTCAGCGTTGTGACCAGAACACGCTCATTGCGCTCTGTACGCAGATTGATTTCAGAGAGCAGATCCTCGATCTGGCCGGCGACCGGCTTCACCGTCACCGCAGGATCCACCAGACCGGTCGGGCGGATGACCTGCTCAACGACCTGTGCAGCCCGTTCTTTTTCGATTTTGCCGGGCGTCGCACTGACATAGAGCGCTTCCCGGATTTTATCGGTAAATTCAGTAAAATTCAGCGGCCGGTTATCAAAAGCACTCGGCAGCCGGAACCCGTATTCAACCAGTGTTTCCTTGCGGGCGCGGTCTCCTGCATACATCGAGCCGACCTGCGGCAGCGTCACATGGGATTCATCGACAATCAGCAGAAAATCCTCCGGAAAATGATCCAGCAGGGTATACGGACGAGAGCCCTTGGGCCGCCTTGCAAGCACGCGGGAATAGTTTTCCACGCCGCTGCAAATTCCGATCTCCCGCAGCATTTCGATGTCATAGTGCGTGCGCTGCGCAATGCGTTCCGCTTCCAGCGGACGGTGATTTGCTTCAAAATAAGCAACCCGCTCGGCAAGCTCCTCCTCCAGATCGGCAATGGCCTCCTCCAGCCGTTCCCCGGACACAACATAGTGACTCGCCGGGAAAATGCTTGCATGACGCAGCGTGGCCAGCACCTCACCGGTCAGCAGCGCGATTCCGCAGATGCGGTCTATCTCATCGCCGAAAAATTCCACCCGGATTGCGTTTTCAAAGGTGTTGACCGGACAGATGTCGATGACATCTCCGTGAACGCGGAAATTGCCGCGTTCCAGAACCATGTCATTGCGGTTGTACTGAATGCGCACCAGTTCTTCAATCAGTTCCTCTCTGGAGATCTCCATGCCGGGACGCAGCGAGACCGACATTCCGCGGTACTCCTCCGGCGAACCGAGCGAATAGATACAGGACACGGATGAAACGATAATGACATCCGAACGCTCCGCAAGTGCCATCGTCGCAGAATGCCGCAGACGGTCGATCTCGTCGTTGATTGCTGAGTCTTTTTCAATATAGCTGTCCGTACTGGGAATATAGGCCTCAGGCTGATAATAGTCATAATAGGAAACAAAATATTCAACGGCATTCTCCGGAAAAAACTCCTTGAACTCCGCACAGAGCTGCGCAGCGAGAATTTTATTATGCGCCAGTACCAGCGTCGGCTTATTCCGCGCAGCTATGATATTTGCCATTGTGAAGGTCTTTCCGGAACCGGTCACACCGAGAAGCACCTGCTCCCGCTTTCCGGACTCGTAGCCCTCCTTCAGCTCCTGAATTGCTTTCGGCTGATCGCCCGCCGGTGCATATGGGGCGTGCAGCCGGAATGAACGCTGTTCCATTTCTCCTCCGATCAGTCCAGACCGAGAAACACGCCGTTTTCCCGCAGGGAATATGCGCCGTTCGATCCGACGATGATATGGTCAATCAAATCAATCTCCATGCCGCGGAACACCCTGACCAGATGCCTTGTCACAGCGATATCCTCATCGGAAGGTTCACAGGTGCAGTTCGGATGATTATGCGCCATCACAATTGTTTTGCTGCGCTCCGCAAAAGAAAGTTCTGAAACCTGTCTGACCGGAACCGTCACGGCATTCTTGAAGCCTTCCCGCAGAGTTGCCAGACGCTTGATACAGAGGTTATCGTCCAGAAACAGCACCCGCAGCACCTCATTTGCCTCAAAGGCGTAGATCTGCTGAAAAAACGACTTTGCACCGCCGAAAGAATCCAGCGGCTGACCGGTAAAATGCTCGCTGACGGCTTCGGTATAAAACTGCCGCAGGAACAGAATCATCACCACGGCATTGTCCGTCATGCCGGGAACACTTTTCAGCGCAGTCGGTTCGGCGGAAAGGACTCCGTGCAAACTCCCGAAACGATCCAGCAGCGCGTGGCCGACCGGATTGGTGTCGGCCCGCGGAATTGCATGATACAGCAGCATTTCCAGCATCTCATGAGGCTGAAAAGAATAGAGGTTGGATTTCAGAAACCGCTCCCGCATTCGCTGACGGTGGCCCTGATGGATATGCTCTGCCATGATTCTCACGCTCCGTTCGCTTGATATTCTGTCTGTAGCCAGAGGATATACTCATATGATACCAGATTTCCTCTGTTTTGTCAATCCGGACGCTGCATCGGGCAAATCCGTCGGAAACAGAAAAGATTATCCAAAGCCTCTTGCAATCTGCGCCCGATTGTGGTATGATGTTATAGGAATCAGTCAGAAGGAGTTATTGTTTGATGTTTGAACTCATAAAAACCGAACAAACCGCCCGACGCGGCGTTTTTCACACAGTCCACGGGGATTTTCAGACTCCCGCTTTTATGAATGTCGCAACCGCCGGCGCCATCAAAGGTGCGCTGTCGGCGCGTGACCTCGAACAGGTCAACTGCCAGGTCATGCTGTGCAACACCTATCATCTTCATGTCCGTCCCGGCGATCACATCGTCCGGAAAATGGGCGGCCTGCACGGCTTCACCGGCTGGAAAAAACCGATTCTGACCGATTCGGGCGGATTTCAGGTGTTTTCGCTCGCAAAGCTGCGTAAAATCAAGGAAGAAGGCGTCACCTTCCGTTCCCATGTGGACGGCAGACAGATTTTCATGGGCCCGGAAGAAAGTATGCGCATCCAGTCCAACCTCGGCTCCACGATTGCCATGGCGTTTGACGAATGCGTGGAAAATCCGGCACCCTACCGCTATGCGGAGCAGAGCTGTTTCCGCACCACCCGCTGGCTGATGCGCTGCCAGACGGAGATGAAGCGGCTCAATGCCCTGCCCGATACGGTCAACCCGCATCAGCTTTTATTCGGCATCAACCAGGGCTGCACCTTTGCCGATCTGCGCATTCAGCATATGAAGCAGATTGCGGAACTCGACCTAGACGGATATGCCATCGGTGGGCTTGCAGTCGGCGAGCCGACCGATGTCATGTATGACATCATCGAACAGGTGGAACCGCATATGCCCGTCGGAAAGATCCGGTATCTCATGGGTGTCGGCACCCCGCAGAACCTGGTCGAAGGTGTTGCACGCGGCATTGATCTCTTTGACTGTGTCATGCCCTCACGCAACGCACGGCACGCGACAGTTTTCACATGGGAAGGCATCATGCATATGACAAACAAGGAATTCGAGACAGATCCGCGCCCGATTGAGGAGGGCTGCGGCTGCCCGACCTGTCGGAATTTCTCCCGCGCATACATCCGCCACCTGTTCAAAGCCGGAGAACAGCTCGCCGGCAGACTTGCCGTGCAGCACAATCTCTGGTTCTACAACAATCTGATGACGGAAATCCGGAACGCGCTGGACGAAAACCGTTTTGCGGCTTTTCGTGCCGCGCATTCTGAAAATCTGGGCAGACTGCGCAGATCGTAAGCTGCCCCTAAAAACGCAGAAAAAAGGAAGAAGAATATGTATTATTGCTGCGGCATTACCGAAAAAGGACTGCCCGATCACAACGAAGATGCCATGCTGCTGCACCGCGCAGTCCGTACCCACGGCGCCCTGCAGATTGCAGCAGAAGCACCGTTTCTCGCCGCTGTCAGCGACGGCGTCTCCGGTGCGGCGGCCGGAGAAATCGCCTCAGAAACCTGCTTAAAGCTCCTTTCCGCTGTCAAATTCAGCAAAAAGGTCAATCTCAAGCGCCGCATCCTGGACATTCACACGGAAATCACCGAAATGAGCCGGAAGCAGGAGGAGCTGACCAATATGCAGGCCACACTCTGCGGGTTCGGAATTGACGAAGCCCACGCACTGCACCTGTTTAATGTCGGCGATTCCAGACTGTACCGCCTGCGCGGCGGCGTGCTGGAACAGCTCAGCCGGGATCAGACACTCGTTCAGATGCTCTACGAAGAAGGCACCCTCACCGAAGATGAGAAAAAATCCCATACGCACAGACACATCGTTCTGTCAGTCATGGGAAATCCGGATTCTGCGCCGAAGCCGGATATTTCCGTGCTCCCGCAGGGGCTTCAGCCGGGCGAACTGCTGCTCGCCTGCACAGACGGTCTGACGGAATATGCAGCCGACCGTGAAATCGCATCCGTACTGGCAGAGCCCATGCCGCTGCCGGAACGGCTTGAAGAACTGGTCCGGCTCGCGCTGCGAAAAGGCGCCAGAGACAATATCACGATCATTGCAGCGGTCAGATATCCGGACGGCATCCCCCTGCCGCCCTGTGAATGGATGTAAAAAAGTACCCGTCTCCGTGCAGACTGCACAGCAGACGGGTATTTTTTCACAATGCGATGCTGCGAATCAGAGCCAGCAGTTCATCCGGAACACCTCTCGCGCACCGCACGCCGCAGACGCCGTAATCCCTGAGCGTCTCCAGCGGAAGCAGATCAGGCGGGAACCGCCGGATACAGTGCAGCTCGATTTCCTTTTTTGCGCCCGGAATAACCGTCGGCTCCAGATTGACCGCCGTCACCTCACAGGCATACCGCACAGCGGAAACCGGCGCCGTAACATAAATAAATACCGTATCCCCGACAATCATCCTCGCCGACTGATGCCAGCGGATCACATCCGCGGAAGCCAGTTCCCCGTCAATGTCATACAGCGCAGGATTTGCGGGAATCAGCCAGGCCTTCGGCTCGATACGAACAGCCGCCTTCGCTGCCGCAGACATTGTCACGGCATAGCTCATCCGAAGCAGACCATCGATCTCCGTCAGCGGCACTGTCCCGTCCAGCAAAATGCTGATCCAGCTCTGTTTATTCATATGATAGGCCGGCAGAATGCCCGGACGGAGCTGTAGGGAGCCGGTCATCAACGGATCGCATTTCACATTGAGCACATCGGTCTGACCGCTGCCGGAAAGGCCGAGCCGTTCCCGGCCGACACGCATCAGAATCGCATACCATTTCCGGTTTTCCCGATGCCGCAGAACCGCCGCGTCCGGCGTCGATGCCCAGAGATATTCCGGTGCTGTACCCCATGTTTCCGCCGCAAATGCCAGTACGGCATGACGCAGAGAATCCTGCTGCTGCTTTTTTTGCATTTTGCATCCCGCCTTTCCGAATCTCATTGTAATGCAAAAAACAGAATTTGTCAAGAAAAAAACGGAGCAAAACCCCTGATTTTTCTCTTGACACACGCAAAAAAATCTGATATAATAATCATGTTGCAAACTGACAAATCAAAGTGAGGTGAGTACGGTGGCAAACAGTGACAGTTGCGGCTCAAACGGGCATTTACCGCAATCCGCTGCAAAAGCAGTGTGTCGGACTGAACGCACATCACGCCGTCCGTACCGTACTTTGCAGCCGATCTGCGCCCCTGTCTGACCGCATTTCAGTCATACAGGGGGCTTTTTATGCCTTTTTGTCCGTTTAAACTGTCATGAGATCAGCGACAGATTTCATGATTGAAACGGAGGCGTCCAAGCGTGGCAGAAGAAAAGCTGGAGCTGGCTGTTGCCGCCGAAACTGAGGCAGCAGTCGCGTCCATACCGGATTACGAAAGCGAAATTATCAAAATCATCCGCGGCAATTCCAGTCCGAAGATCATGCAGAACCTGCTGGAGGATTACCACGGAAAGGACATTGCAGAGGTCATGGACTCTCTGACGCTCACCGAGCGGAAAAAGCTTTACCGCGTCTGCACGGTGGATCTGCTGGCAGAGGCGTTTGAGTATCTTGACGAAACGACAGCCGGACTGTACCTCAATGAAATGGATCTGGCGAAGGCAGCGGCTGTCGTGTCTGAGCTGGAAACCGATACAGCGGCAGATATCCTGCACGAGATCGAACGCGAAAAGCGCGCGCTGATTATCGACGCGCTCAAGCCGGATATCCGCAGCGAAATCCGCCTGATTGCGTCCTTTGATGAGGACGAAATCGGCAGCCGCATGACAACCAACTGCATCATTATCCGTGAAAACCTCTCGGTCAAGGAGGCCATGAGCGAACTGGTGCGTCAGGCGGAGACCAATGACAATATTTCGACGCTGTTTGTCGTAGACGAGCATCACTTCTTCTACGGCGCACTGGATCTGAAGGATCTCATCACGGCACGGAGCGGAGACAATCTCGAAAGCCTGATTGTCACATCCTTCCCATATGTCTATGCGCACGAGTCGATTGACGACTGTATCGAAAAGCTGAAGGATTATTCCGAAGACTCCATTCCCGTGCTGGACAACAGCAATCAGCTGCTCGGCGTCATCACGGCCAAGAACATCATTGAGGTCGTCGATGATGAAATGGGCGAAGACTATGCGAAATTTGCAGGTCTGACCGCAGAGGAGGATCTGCAGGAGCCACTGAGACAGAGTATGAAAAAGCGTCTGCCGTGGCTGCTGATTCTGCTCGGACTGGGCCTGCTGGTCTCGGCCGTGGTCGGCGTCTTTGAGAAGGTTATTGCACAGCTCACGCTGATTATGGCATTCCAGTCCCTGATTCTGGACATGGCCGGTAATGTGGGCACGCAGTCGCTTGCCGTGACGATCCGTGTCCTCATTGACGAAAACCTGACCGTGCAGCAAAAGCTGCATCTGGTCGCAAAGGAAATGCGGATCGGTCTGTGCAACGGCCTGCTGCTCGGCACCTTATCCTTCGGCATGGTCGGGCTGTATATCTTCCTGTTCAAGCAGCATGACCTGCGGTTTGCCTTCTCCGTATCGGGATGTATCGGCATCTCCCTGATGCTGGCGATGCTGATTTCCAGCGCAGTCGGCACACTGATTCCGCTGTTCTTCAAAAAAATCAAGATCGACCCCGCAGTCGCATCGGGGCCGCTGATTACGACGATCAACGACCTTGTCGCAGTCGTGACCTATTACGGTATGAGCTGGATTCTCCTGCTCAATGTCCTGCATCTCGGATAAAACAGACAGCACCCTTCCTCAGGCAGAAAGGGTGCTGTTTTTTCAGCAGCAGATCCAGATCATCAGCGGGAACGACAGCAGTGAAAACAGTGTCGTCAGAAAAATGCCCTGTGACGCAAGTGCCTCATCCCCGTGATATTCCGTCGCAAAAAGCGCCGTCGTGTTGGCGACAGGCATACACGAGAGCAGCAGCAGCGTCGGAGCCAGCACCGGATGCTGCACAAACGGCTTCAGCATCAGCCAGAAAAGCAGCGGCAGTACGGTCTGACGCAGCAGCACATACAGATTGAGCTTCATGTTTGACAGCACGGCCTTGACCGGCACAGCGCTGAGATTGGCACCGACGACCAGCATGGCAAGCGGTGAAGTCAGCCCGCCGAGGGAATCGCAGGTATCAGCTAGCAGCACCGGCATCCGGATACGGAACACGAAAATCAGCACACCTGCAGCCGTTGCGAGTACGGCGGGTGTCAGCAGCAGCTTCTTCCACGGAACGGCACGCAGGCGCCGGAGCAGCCCGCCCTCCCCGGACGACGCACCGCCCATCAGCAGAACACCGAAGGTGTAAATGATGATATTGAACACGCTGTTGACAATCGCAGCGTAAAACAGGCCTTCCTTCCCGTAAACGGATTCCACCACCGGGAAGCCCATGAAGCCGACATTGCCGAAAACCGTCATGAACAGATACAGTCTGCGCTGTGCCTTCGGGACACGGATGCCGAATACCAGAACGACGGAAAGCAAAATCAGCAGCACATAAAACAGGAACGAATCGGCAAAGAGCGTTCCGACCGGCACGCTCTCCTCTGTCTGCTGACTGACCATCAGCATCCTGTCATGAAAGGCATCGACCATCATGAGCGGCGTCGTGACATACAGCAGGAGCTTTGTCAGCTTCTGCTTTGTGTGAACATCAAGAAGCTCTTTCTTCGCCAGCAGTACGCCAAGGCACAGAATCAGAAAAAGCTTTCCCATTTGCTCCAGAATAACGGATATCTCCATATAACCTCATTTCAGGCGGGATGATCCCGCATCACGGCTTTCTGATAAACAGCACACCGAGCGTGCCGGGGCCGCAGTGGCTGGACACCGTACAGCCCGCGGTCGTCTCCGTGATTGCATCAAAGGGGGCGAGGCTGCGGATGGTACGATCAGCGATCTGCACGGCTTCCGACGGAGCAGCCGCGTGTGTAATGAAAATGCGGTGCGGAACCGCCTTTTCCGGCTCAGCCAGCCGGTCGCGGACATACTGCTCCACGCACTTTTCATAACTGCCGCGGTACTTTTTTACCACGGTCATTTTCCCGTCCTGCACCGCGATACAAGGCTTCAGCTTCAGCAGATTGGCACCCAGCGCAGCAATGGCAGAGCAGCGTCCGCCCTTCCGCAGATAGTCCAGACGGTTGAGGATAAAGCTCGCATCGACCAACGGGATGACCTCCTGCAGCTTCTCTGTAATCTCCTTTGCGGAAAGCCCCTCCTCTGCAAGTTCGGCAGCCGTCAGAACGACATGGCCAAAGCCGGTGGACAGATTGCGGGAATCTACCGCGTAAACGCCCTCAGCGGACTGCGCCGCAATCACGGCATTCTGGTAGCAGCTTGAAAACTCCGCACTGATTGTAATGAGAATGACCTCGTCATCCGGATGAGCCTTTCTCACCTCGCCGATGCAGTCCAGAAAATCCGCAGCAGTCACGGCAGCAGTTTTCGGCAGGCCTCCCCCGCCGTCCACATACCGGAACACATCCGCGGCCGTAATATTCACGCCGTCCCGAAAGCTCTCGTCCCCCAGCGAAACAAAGAGCGGAATGACGGTGATCCCGTACCGGTTCAAAAGCTCCTGCGAAAGATCACAGGTGCTGTCTGCAATGATTCTGACTGCCATGTCAAGACTCCTTTCCGTGTCGGATTCTGCATTTATTATAGCGTGAACGGCAGCATTTGTCAAGAATTTCCAAAGGAAATCCGCTCCGCCGCACCGAAACAGCGGGAAACCGGCATCCCCGGAAGGCCGGATACACAGGAATTGCTGTTGAAAAATCAGCCTCAGTGACTTTTTTCGCAATTCTCCCATTGCATTTTACCGTTTCATATGCTATAATATAACTATATCAGTCATGAAACGGAGGAACGCCCTGTGGCGAATCAAAACATCCGCAATTTCAGTATCATTGCGCACATCGACCACGGCAAATCAACCCTTGCCGACCGCATTCTCGAAAAGACCTGTGCAGTCGCAGTCCGCGACATGGAGGAGCAGCTCCTCGACAGCATGGACATTGAGCGGGAACGCGGCATCACAATCAAGGCGCGTGCCGTTGCGCTGGATTATACCGCAAAGGACGGTCAGACCTACCGCTTTAATCTGATCGACACCCCCGGCCATGTCGATTTCAACTATGAGGTCAGCCGTTCGCTGGCCGCCTGCGAAGGTGCGCTGCTCATCGTCGATGCTTCACAGGGCATTGAAGCGCAGACACTTGCCAATACTTATCTCGCGGTGGAAGCAGACCTTGAAATCGTGCCGGTCATCAATAAAATTGATCTGCCCTCTGCCGAGCCGGAGCGCGTCGCGGAGGAAATCGAGTCCGTCATCGGCATTCCGGCACTGGATGCGCCGCGAGTGTCCGCCAAAACCGGTCTGAATATCGAGGAAGTGCTGGAACGCATCGTGACGGACATCCCCGCACCGCAGGGCGATGAAAGCGCACCGCTTCAGGCCCTGATCTTTGACAGCTACTACGACTCCTACAAAGGGGTTATCATCTATGTCCGCGTCAAGGAAGGCACAGTCAAAGTCGGTGACCGCATCCGCCTGATGGCAACCGGCGCTGAGTTCCAGATTGTCGAAGCCGGTGTCATGAGCGCAACAGACCACATCAATCAGGGCATCCTGCGTGCAGGCGAGGTCGGCTACCTCACCGCTTCGATCAAGAGCATCGGCGATACCAGAGTCGGCGACACGGTCACACTTGCCGACAATCCCTGCGCAGAACCGCTGCCCGGTTACCGGAAGGTCGCCCCGATGGTCTTCTCCGGTATTTATCCCGCGGACGGCGCCCATTACAACGATCTGCGCGATGCGCTCGAAAAGCTCCAGCTGAACGACGCCGCGCTGACCTTTGAGCCGGAAACCTCCGTGGCACTGGGCTTCGGGTTCCGCTGCGGATTTCTCGGACTGCTCCACATGGAGATTATACAGGAGCGTCTGGAGCGCGAATATGACCTTGATCTCGTGACGACTGCACCGTCAGTTATCTACCGCGTCACCCAGACAAACGGCGAAGTCATCATGATCGACAACCCTTCCAACTATCCGAACCCTGCAAACATTCAGCTTGCAGAGGAGCCTGTCGTCAAAGCGACAATTCTCGCGCCGAAGGAGTATGTCGGCGGCATCATGGATCTCTGTCAGGAGCGCCGCGGCATCTTCAAGGATATGCAGTATCTCGACGATGTCCGCGTGGAAATGCACTATACACTCCCGCTGAACGAAATCATCTACGATTTCTTTGATGCACTGAAATCGCGTACAAGAGGCTATGCCTCGCTCGACTATGAGCTCGCAGGCTATGAACCGTCCAAGCTCGTCAAGCTCGACTTTTTGCTGAACGGTGAAATTGTCGATGCCCTTTCCTTTATCGTCCACGACACCAAGGCGTATCCGAGAGCGCGCAAAATTGCAGAGAAGCTCAAGGAAAACATTCCGCGTCAGCTTTTTGAGGTGCCGATTCAGGCGGCCATCGGCGGAAAAATCATCGCCAGAGAAACCGTCAAGGCGCTGCGCAAGGATGTTCTTGCAAAGTGCTACGGCGGCGACATCACCCGAAAGAAGAAGCTGCTCGAAAAGCAGAAGGAGGGCAAAAAACGGATGCGTCAGCTCGGAACGGTCGAGGTACCGTCCGATGCATTCATGGCCGTGCTCAAATTCGACGAGTAACTGCACAGCATGAGGAAGGGAGGGATTGCAGTGCATACGACAGTGTTATCCGAGTTCGGCCGTGTGTTCGGTACCGGACTGACACGGCAGGGCTTTCTGCCCGCAGCCGGCAGTGACGGCGTCTTTGCGCGCATGACCGGTTCCGAAACCGTCGGGATCATTGCCCTTCAACCGCAGCGTGACCTGCTCCCCGCCGTTTACTGCGGCATTGCAACGCTGTACTGTCCCTCGCTGGAAACGGCCGTGCGGGAGGAGATTCCCGCATGGCTGCATACGCTTGATTATTTCTACCGCGCCCATTATCCGGACACATGGACTCTTGAAACGCTGGATACGCTCTCCGGACACACATCTGTGCCGCAAAACACTGACGCCGTACAAAAAGCAGCACAAAATGCACTTCGCTGGACAGAGCAGCTTGTTCTGCCACTGCTCGGAGCCGTAACCGATCTGAAAGCTGCGATCCCGTTTCTGCTCCGGTACGGGCGTTCGCTGACTGTCTCCGCAGACGGCAGCGCCGTGCTTTCTTCCTTTGCAGAGGACCTGCTCTGCATCAAGGCCGACTATCAGGGTGATTTTCTAGAAGCAATGGAAACCCGCCGCGAATACGAACAGCACCGGCGAAGCGATGCTGAACGCGGCGTGACAACAGAACCCGCGGACTATACGGAATACGCCCGCAAACAGAAGGAAGAAGCCGCCTGCAAGCGTCAGGCTGCCGATATTCTGCGCAGCAGTCCGGAGCTGCGTGACAAAGCACTCGCCGAATGTGAACTGCGGTGCAGCCGGAATCTTACATATCTGCGGAAAGCCGGCATTCTGCCCGGCTCGCCCCAAGGAGGAACCTCACGATGATGCACACCTGTCCGCACTGCGGAAAAAAGACCTTTTCGCCGCTTCTGAAGGCACGCTGCGGCGGCATGAGCTCCGTCGGAAAGCACTGCCCGGAATGCGGCACCCGCTGTGTCAACGGAAAAACCTCTCTTGCCGTTCACATCGCGCTTTCGCTGACCGGCCTCATCCTGGTGCTTTACAATTATTTTACGCAGACCTCGGCGGCCCAGTTTCTGCTTGGCGGCGTCCTGCCATTTTTCCTTTGCATCGTGCTTGGATTTGTCTATGATATGTTCTTCGGCAAGCTGATCGAAGCGATCAAGCGCGAATGAACGCCGGCATATATATCCATGTTCCGTTCTGCGCGGTAAAATGCCCCTATTGTGACTTCTATTCCGGGCGTTACAGCGCAAAGGATGCCGCAGCGTTTACGGCGGCAGTCTGCCGGAATCTCAACACTCTGCCGCAGGATCTGCCGGCAGATACAGTCTATTTCGGCGGCGGAACACCCTCTCTGCTTCCGCCGGAGATGATCGGCAGGATGCTCTGCACAGCAAGGGAACGCCTTCTGCTGGCACAGGACGCCGAAATCACGCTCGAAGCAAACCCGCTGACTGTCACGGCAGAGCGCCTTGCCGCATGGAAACAGTCCGGCATCAACCGGCTTTCCCTCGGTGTACAGTCCTTTTCCGACGAAACACTGCGGATGCTCGGCAGAAAGCATACGGCACAGCAGGCAAAAGCCGCCGTACTGTCCGCACAGGAAGCTGGCTTTCAGAATCTGTCCGTCGATTTGATGCTCGGACTTGCACACCAGAACAGCAGCCGGCTCCGCGTAGAACTGGAAACGGCCGTTACTCTGCCGGTCACGCATCTCTCGGCATATCTGCTCAAAATCGAGCCGGAAACCCCTTTCGGAAAGACGCCGCCCCCGCTGCTCTCTGCTGACGAAACGGCTGACCGATATCTGGAAATGCACAGTTTTCTGACGGACGCCGGATTCTGTCATTATGAAATCTCAAACTTCGCAAAAAAAGGCTATGCCTCACGGCACAACTGCAAATACTGGCGCGGTCTCCCCTATTACGGCATCGGCCCAGCGGCACACTCCTGTCATGACGGAAAACGCTTTGCTGTCCCGCGGGATCTTGCGGCCTTTACCGCTGCCCCGCTTCAGCCGGAAACCGTTACGGACGAAGCCGCACTGACTGACGGAGAGCGCATCATGCTCGGTCTGCGCCTCAGCGAAGGCATCTGTCCGGAAGACTATCCGGCATCCGCGCAAACGCTGCGCCGTGCAGCTGCTCCGCTGATCCCGCAGTATCTTTCCGCCGAAAACGGCCGGCTTTCCATGACTCCGGAAGGGTGGCTTGTGTCCAATTCCGTTCTCGCAGCCTTACTGCGGGATATTCCGTAAAATTACAAAAAAACAGATTGATCCCGTCGGGAGGTGTCTGTAAATGACAGCTGAAAAAATCCTCTATGCCGAACTGAATTTGCTTTGTGTTGTGATTATGGTGCTGCTGGCACGCAAGCTGCGGCGTGCAGACAAATCCATCGAGCAAACCTATCTTTCTGCGCTGCTCGGCAGTCTGGCCATCATGATTCTGCTGGATATGATCTGGGAACTGATTGACGGCGTTGCGGCCATTCCGCCCGGCATCAATTATTTGCTGAACATCCTGTATTTCACAGCCACGGCAGTCTGCCCGTATCTTGGACTGAAATACCTTCATGTTGTATTCAGCGGAAAGTCCTTTACCAAAAAGCAGACACCGCTGCTGCTTCTGCCCGCCGCGCTGATGTTCACGCTTGCCGTGCTGTCTGTCCGCACGGGCTGGCTGTTTTCGGTCGATCAGACAAACACCTATCACCGCGGGCCGCTGTTCCGTTTACAGTACATTATACCGTTCAGCTATATGCTTGTCGATATTGCCGTGGCGCTCCGGTGGGGACATCATCAGCCCCCCGCCCGCCACAAAAAGGCAATCCGGCTTGCAGTCTTTCTGGTTCTGCCGCTGCTTGGCTCCGCACTGGAGCTGATTCTGCCGAATCTAACCATTGTCTGCACCTTCCTGACGATTGCGATGGTTTCCACCATCTTTGATTTCCAGCAGGAAATGGTCACCAAGGATGCGCTGACACAGCTCAGCAACCGGCGTGACCTGCTGCTGCACCTGACGGACGCGCTGGAAAATCCCGTTCTGCCGGACGGTCAGGCGCTGTATGTCCTGTTCGCGGACATTGATTATTTCAAGAGCATCAACGACAACTTCGGGCATCTTGAGGGCGACCACGCACTCTGTCATGTTGCAGATGCGCTCAGGCTTGTCTGCCGCAGCGCAAATGCCTTTCCTGCCCGCATCAGCGGCGATGAATTTGTCGTTGTGTTTCGCGCAGACAGCGACCGCGGCGCAGAAATCTTCCGTACCGCACTCAAAGATACCGTGCGGAATGCGGGCAGCAACGATCGCTATATCCTTTCCGTCAGTGCCGGCTATACCAGAGCGCTGAGCGGAGACCGCAGTGATCCGGCCGGCCTGCTCGACCGCGCCGATTCCCAGCTCTATGAAGCAAAGAAAAACCGTCCGTCGCGGGATATCATTCTGCGCTCCGCAGCTTCAGCTTCCGTCCCGGATCGCAGGTAAAAGCAGCGCAATTTTTGAGAGCTGATAGATTCATTCCGCTGTCACGAGAGTTTCATCTCGTGAACACACGCCTTGAATTAAAAGTAAAATCGTACTTTTCAACAAGGACACACTGCCAGACCGGCAGTGTGTCCTTCTCAATTATTGTGTTTCTTTCAGATTCGTTTCAGAAAGCAAGCTCATAATAAAATTATAAAGAAACCGTCCGAATATAAAAGGGCGGCAATGACGGGAATTCCACTGATTTTGAAAGGCAGGTATACCATGAAAAAAACGCGCATTCTCATTCCGTTCGGGGCCGCGGCACTTGCACTCTCCGTTTCAGGTGCAGCATTTGCGGCAGTCACCGGAGATGTCAACAGGAACGGTAAGCTTGACATCGCCGATGCAGTCAGTCTGGTCAAATACCTGATTGCAGAACCCGCGGACATCGACGGAGCAGCCGCTGATCTGAGCGGCGACGGTAAAATCAACGCCATTGACCTGGCGCTTCTGAAGCGGCTTCTGCTCGCAGAAGGCTCCTCTCCTTCCGAGGGCTATGTCACGCAGATCACCTATGCGGCAGACTCCGTCACGCTGAAAGATGCAGACGGCAATGTCATCGCGCCGGACAAGGCGGAAAATGTCCGCGTGGAAAACGGCACGGTCGTCACAGTGACGAAGCCGACCGATGCCGGTGAAATCAGCGCGGACGGCGAATGCAGTCAGGGACAGCTCCGCATTGATGTGGACAAAACCGCGTATCCGGACGCGCAGGTCGCAGTCAGTCTCCGCGGCCTGACGCTCGCAAACAGCAGCGATTCTCCGATCTACGCCGCGTCCGTCGGCGACGAGCTCGTGCTGACGGTCAAGAAAGACACGGTCAATACAATCTCCGACGGTACAAGCTATCAGAATGCAGACGGCAGCGCCGGTGCAATCTATTCATGTGACGATCTGAAAATCAAAGGAAAGGGCACTCTGATCGTCAACGGAAACTGCGAGGACGGCATTGTCTCGAAGGATGACCTGAAGCTGTGGAACGGCGATATTCAGGTCACAGCAGCGGATGACGGCATCCGCGGAAAGGATTCCGTGCGCATCGGCGATCCCGATGCTGCCGAAGGGTACGATTCGCTCAGCGTCAATGTCAAAACAACCGGCGGCGACGGCATCAAGTCCACCGGAACCGACGAGGGCAAGGGCTTTGTCCGCATCAACGGCGGCACCGTGACCATCGACTCGTATCTGGACGGCATCTCCGGCGAACAGTCCGTCGAAATCAACGGCGGTACGATTGACATTCACACCTATCAGGGCGCGTCCTATTCCGGCGGCAATCAGGGCGGATACGGCTTCGGCGGCGGCGACGGCAACAAGAACAAGACCGATGTCTCCGCGAAGGGCATCAAGGCCGTCGGACTGTACGACACAGACGGCACCACATGGAAAAGCGGCGGCAATCTGTATATCAACGGCGGTACGATCACGATTGACAGCTCCGACGACTGCCTGCACGGCGGCGGCGATCTGTTCCTCTACGGCGGCAGCATGATGCTGCAAACCTCGGACGACGGTGTCCACTCCGACCACAGTCTGACCGTCGGCGAAACAGCCGGCACGATCTATGACAATGTGCAGATCATCGTGACAAAGGGCTATGAGGGTCTGGAGGCACAGCACATCATCCAGAACAGCGGCACGGTCATCGCCCATGTCACAGACGACGGCTTCAACGCCGGCGGCGGAAACGACGGATCCGGCAATCAGGGCGGCTTCAACCCGTGGGGCGGCGGCGGCGGCGGATTCAGCTCCGGCGGCGATTACTCGCTGACCTTCAACGGCGGCTTTGCGCTCGTCGATGTGGAAAACAGCGGCGACCACGACGGCATCGACTCCAACGGCAGCATCACCGTCACGGGCGGCATCATCATCACGAACGGCAATCAGCCCTTTGACTACGGCGCAGAGTCCGGCGGCAAGCTCAGCTTCTCGAATAACGCCGTCTGGATTGAAAATTCGCGTACATCACATTACATGGAGACGCAGCCGAACTACACCGTCACAGGCGGCAGCACCGCACAGGGACAGCGCATCTCGCTCGTCGGCAGCGACGGCAAAGTGATTGTCTCGTTCATCGCGGGCAAGCAGGTCACCGTGCTGCGCGCAGGCGGCAATGTCAGCGGCGCGAAGTTCTACACGGGCGGTACGCTCTCTGCGGACACGACCTACTTCCAGACCGCATACAGCGATCAGCTTGCCGCATACGGCGGCACCCTTTCCGGCGGAACTGCCTCATCGGGCAGCGGCAAAAACTGAAACGCTGATACATCGGAGCCAAACAATCCTCTTTTGATAAAGCGCAGTCACTTTTGCACGATTTTTCGGGTAAAAGGGGCTGCGTTTTGTATGTGTGCCGGATTGACTTTTCTCCGGATTGCGTGGTATAATAATAGGAGTGCAAACAGCCCTGTCAAGGAGGCGCGTATGGAACGCATCGAAAACAGGTCGAATGAAATTGTCCGTGTCAGCCGCCGCGGCATCGGCGTCAATCTGCTGCTTGTGGCCATGAAAGCGGCCGTCGGATTTGCCGCCGGCTCGATTGCTGTCATTCTGGATGCAGTCAACAATCTCAGTGATGCGCTTTCTTCCGCAATCACAATCGTCGGAACGCATCTCGCGGGAAAGGCTGCCGACAAAAAACACCCCTACGGCCACGGCCGGATCGAATACATCGCGTCCCTGCTGATCGCACTGATCGTGCTTGCAGCGGGCCTTTCTTCTTTGAAGGAATCTGTCCTGCGCATCATACATCCGAAGGAGACGGATTTCCGTCTCTATTCACTCGGCATCATCGCTGCGGCAATCGTGTGCAAGCTCCTGCTCGGCCGGTACTTTCTCATCAAGGGCAAGGCGCTTTCCTCCGGAGCACTTTCCGCTTCCGGCAAGGATGCTCTCTTTGATGCTGTCATCTCGCTGGCGACCTTGATTTCCGCAGGCATCAGCATGATCTTCCCGGTGAATCCGGAGGGCTGGCTTGGAATTGTCATCTCGCTGTTTATTCTGAAGGCCGGTGTCGGCATCGTCACGGAAACGGCAGGTCAGATCATCGGCATCCGCGCCGACAGTGCGCTGTCCGGGCGTGTGCGGGAAATCATCTGTTCCTTCCCGGAGGTTCACGGCGCCTATGACCTGATTCTGCACAGCTACGGTCACGACAGCTTTTTCGGCTCGGTTCACATCGAAGTCGATGAGAAAATGACCGTTGCCGAGCTGGACGCGCTGACCAGACGCATCGTGCCGGCGGTCTATGCGGAATGCGGCGTCCTGCTGACAGTCGGCGTATACGCCGCCAACAATGATACCCCCGATGCAAAGGCAATCCGCTCGTCGGTGGAAACCGCAATCGCCGCGAACCCGCGGATCCTGCAGATGCACGGGTTCTATCTCTCGGAAACGGAGCACACAGTCTCCTTTGATCTGGTCTTCGACTACGGACAGGAGCATCCGGAGCAGATCATTGACGCGCTGTCCGAGGCGCTCTCGGCTCAGTTTCCCGCTTATCAGTTTTGCATTCATCTCGACCGCGACTTCAGCGTCAGTGACTGAGCCGCTGTCAGGCAGTATTAAACGGAAAGGTCTGTTTCAACATGGTTTTCAGCAGTCTGCATTTTCTGCTGTGGTTCCTGCCCTTCTGCGTAATCGTATATATGCTGGCAGGAAATCGTCCGAAGAACCTCGTTCTGCTGTTCTTCAGCGTGGTGTTCTACGCCTACGGTGCGATGGACAATCCCGCCTATCTCTATCTGATTTTATGCTCGGTCGTCATCAACTGGATCATCGGCATCCTGATGGACAAACGGGGACCGCTGCGAAGGTACTGGCTGATGCTCGGTCTTGTCTGGGACTTCGGATGCCTGTTCATTTTCAAGTACCTGGATTTCTTCATCCGGATTTTCAACTATGTCCCCGCGGTCAATCTGCCGCTGACGAATCTGGTTCTGCCGCTCGGCATCAGCTTTTTCACCTTCCAGATCGCATCCTATCTGATTGATGTCTACCGCAGGGATGTCAAGGTGGAATACAATCTCGTGGACCTCGGCACATATATCCTGATGTTCCCGCAGCTGATTGCAGGACCGATCGTGCGGTTCTCGGATGTGCAGCAAGAGCTGCACGAGCGCGAGACGGTCTGGCCGGAATTCATCGAAGGTCTCCAGCTCTTCATCATCGGTCTGGGACGCAAGGTGCTGCTCGCCAACCAGCTCAGCAATCTCTGGAGCGATCTGGCCAATGTCGGCTACGAATCCGTCTCCACGCCCGCCGCATGGATGGGCATTGCGGCTTACAGTATGCAGCTCTACTTTGATTTCTCCGGTTATTCGCAAATGGCGATCGGTATGGGCAAGATGTTCGGCTTCCACTTCCCGCAGAATTTCAATCACCCTTATCTTTCGACTTCGATGACCGAATTCTGGCGCCGCTGGCATATGACGCTCGGCACATGGTTCCGCGAATATGTTTATATCCCGCTCGGCGGAAACCGGCGCGGCAAGGGCAGAATGTATCTGAATATGCTCGTCGTCTGGACGCTGACCGGCTTCTGGCACGGTGCCGACTGGAACTTTATCCTCTGGGGAATGCTGCTCTTCCTGCTGCTCTCCGTCGAAAAGGCCGGCCTCGGCAAGGTGCTGAACAAAAACCGCTGGCTCGGTCATCTTTATATGCTGTTCTGGATCCCGATGTCCTGGCTGCTCTTCGCCATCAGTGATATGTCGCAGCTTTCGGTCTACTTCCGCAAGCTGTTCGGCGGCGGCGGTGAAACGCTTCTGGCAAATGACTGGGTAACTTATTTCGGGACCTACGGCAAATTCCTGCTCATCGGCCTTCTCTTCTGCACCGACATTCCCGAAAAGCTCTACCGGAAGGCACAGAAGTCCCCCTATGCCGTTGCAATCTGCACGCCGCTGATGCTGGCGGTCCTCGCAGGCGCGCTCTACTGTATCTGGATGGGTATGAATGACCCGTTTATGTATTTCCGTTTCTGAAAGGCAGGCAAAAACATCATGGACAAAAAAACCACACAGATCTTGTCATCCTTCCTTGCAATCGTGCTTTGCGTTGCATTTCTCTGGATCGGCAAGCATTATATCTGGAATAACGCGGTGCCCGGCATCCCGAAGCCGGACGACGGGCTTTCCTCGGAGCTTACGCCCGATCCCGGCACCGGCTCTGACACGCAGACAACCGATCTGACCGCCGGCACCGATGCTTCCCAGAGCAGTACGCTCACTTCTTCCGATCAGGCAGCGCAGAGCTCCGATCAGCAGAGCAGCACGACCACGCTGTCTGAATCCGCCTCTGACACATTCCAGAGCAGTACGACGAGCTCCGCTTCCACTTCCGGCACAGAGAGCCGGAGCAGCACCTCGACCGCAGCCACATCCGCAACCCAGCAGCCCTTCCGTCCCTCTGCGGGCTATACCGCCGCACCGGAGGGCTATTTCAAGGACGCGCTGTTCATCGGCGATTCCCGTATGGTCGGCATCGCAAGCTATGCACCGTTTGACGGCGCGAATTACTTTGCGACCGTCGGACTTGCAACCTATAAAATAGGTAATGCAAAGAGCGAAGTCGATCAGAAGGGCACCGGCTTCAACAGCCTGTTAAGCTCAAAAACCTACGGCAAGGTCTATATCATGCTCGGCATCAACGAGATCGGCAACGACCGCACCGCGACGATGAAAAAGTACGCGGATCTCGTCAATACGATCAAAACGGCACAGCCGAACGCCATCATCTATCTCTGCGCAAACCTCCATGTCACCGCAAAGCGTTCCGCCAAGGGCGATTCGATCAACAATCAGAACATCAACAGCTTCAACGCCGCAGTCAAAAACCTCTGCGACAACAGCACCGTCTATTACCTCGACATCAACCCGCAGTTTGATGACGAATCCGGCTGCCTGCGCAGCGACTACACAAATGACGGCGTCCACCCCCTCGCAAAGTATTATAAGCTCTGGGCCGAGTGGTTCAAGCAGAATGTCATCGTCCGATAATACAGCAGCGGCAGGCACTTTTCCGGAGCCTGCCCGCTTTTTCGGTTAAATATCAGCAAAACACTTGATTTTCTCCGGCAGTTCTGTTATAATGAAGAAAGCAGAATATGATGTACCGGCTGATCTGCGCAGAAGACAGTGCTTGACTGTGCAGGAACGGTACTCCGGAGAATTCCGCACAAGCGGATGCCGAAGGTGCAAGCGGACAGCAGTCCGTGAATCTCTCAGGCAAAAGGACGGAGATCATCGCTGCGGGAACCGTTTCCCGCGCAAATTGTCCGAACCAGAGTCAGCAGCCACGGCTGCCGGCTCTTTTTTTGCCGGTATATCGGTTCTCTGCAAACGATCATGAAGGGAGCATCTCCGCGATGTGGACACAGTTTCTCGCGGCGCTGGAGCGCTGCAACAGCTTTCTCAACAATATCGTCTGGGGCTGGCCGGTCATTCTCCTGATTCTCGGCACAGGTCTTCTGCTGACGGTCCGGACACACTTCCTGCAGGTCACGCACTTCCGTGATTCCCTGAACAGCACCATTGTTCCGGCCGTGAAATGCCTCGGAAAATCGAAGAAAAAAGACGACCGCGTCAAATCGGTATCGCAGTTTGAGGCGTTCTCCACGGCGATTTCCGGCACGGTCGGCACCGGCAACATCATCGGTGTCGTCTCGGCCATACTGACCGGCGGACCGGGTGCCGTCTTCTGGATGTGGATTTCCGCCTTTTTCGGCATGGTGACAAACTACTCTGAAAATGTGCTCGGCCTTTATTTCCGCAAAAAGGACAGCCGCGGAAACCTCTCCGGCGGCGC
>JAILIG010000084.1 GCA_024695445.1 Oscillospiraceae bacterium | reverse complement strand
CGCATCCGCACGCCGCCGCATCACCGATTCTGCAAAAATCACCGCAAAAAACCACTTGCTTTTTTGAAAGCAGTATGATATAATAGTTTCGTATGGATTTCAGTGAATTCCTATCAATGAAAACGAAAGGATGCGTAACGGTATCTATGGGAACAAACGGTTCAACTGCAAAGGAACGCCTTGCCCTGCTCTTTGACAACGGCACTTTCACAGAGCTCGATGCGCTGCGGACAGAGCGCGGGGAAGCCGCGGCAGTCGTCTGCGCACACGGCTATGTCGAAGGTCAGCCGGTCTGTGCTTTTGCACAGGCGCCGGAGATCAGCAGCGGCGTCATGGGAAATGCTGCCGCCGGAAAGATCAAGCGTCTCTTGGGGCTTGCCTCGAAAACCGGCACGCCGGTCGTCGGCATTTATGATTCAAACGGTGTCTATGTGGACGGCACGGCCGATTCACTCTCCGCTTACGGCAAGCTGATCGCGGCTTCCGCAAAGCTCTCCGGGCTCGTCCCGCAGATCTCCGTGATCGCGGGCGTGTGCGCGGGCAGCGCGGCGCTGCTGGCACAGCAGGCGGATTTCGTCGTGATGACGGAAAAAGCCGAGCTCTATCTGACACCGCCGTTCGGCACGGATGCGGCAAAGCCCGAAACTGCGGCAAAGGCCGGTCTTGCAGCGGCAGTTCTGCCGGACGACGAGACGGCAATGCTCAAGACAAAGGCGATTCTGCGCCTGCTCCCCGCCAACAATCTGGCAGGTGCGCCGGTGTCGGAATTCGATGTGCCGGAAAAGGCCGTGACCAAAGAAGCCCCCGCAGAGGGCATCGCGGACATGGGCTCGCTCCTGCCGCTTTATGAGGCATTCGGCACGGCCGCAAAAACTTATCTCGCTACCGTCCGCGGACAGTCTGTCGGCATTCTGACGACGGCAGGCGATACGCCCCTGACCGCTGACGACGCGGCCAAGCTCGCACGCTTTGTCCGCACCTGCGATGCGTTCTCGGTTCCGGTCGTGACCGTTCTGGATACACCGGGCTTTGCCGCGGACAACGACGCGGCAGTCCGCGGCTCGCTCCGCGCCATGACAAGCCTCTGCGGCGCTTACGCCGAGGCGACAACCGTCAAGATCGCACTGATTACCGGAGAAGCCTGCGGCGCGGCGTTTTCTGCCATTGCGGGACGCGGTGCCGGCTCCGATCTCGTCCTCTGCTGGGAGGATGCGGCCATCGCACCGCTCCGGCCGGAGGCTGCCGTCGAGTTTCTCTGGCATGACAAGCTCAAGGGCGCTGCGGATGTCAGCGCAAAGCGCAGAGAGCTTGCCGCTGAGTACAAAAACACGCTCGCTTCGGCCGCAAAGGCCTGTGAGCTCGGTGCAGCGGACAATGTCATCGCTGCGGCGGATACCCGTCAGGCAATCGTCGATGCCCTCGACCTGCTCGAAGGCAAGCGCGTGCCGGGTATGCCGAAAAAGCACAGCAATATCCCGTTCTGAATGAAATAACGATAGATCATGGAGGCTAGTATGAGCAAGCAATTTCGTGTGACCGTCAACAATAAGCAGTACGATGTGACCGTCGAGGAGCTGGGCGCAGGCAGCGCACCGGCAGCAGCACCCGCGGCAGCGCCGGCTCCCGCAGCAGCACCGGCTCCCGCAGCAGCGCCGGCAGCAACTCCCGCTCCGGCAGCGCAGGCAGCTTCCGCAGCAGACGGCACGCCCGTTTCCGCCCCGATGCCCGGCACGATTCTCGATGTCAAGTGCAAGGCCGGCGACGCGGTCAAGCGCGGACAGGTTCTGTTCGTTCTGGAAGCAATGAAAATGGAAAATGACATTGTCGCGCCGGAGGACGGCACCGTTCTCGCTGTCAACACGACCAAGGGCAGCTCCGTCAATCCCGGCGATGCACTCGCTGTACTGGGCTGAGAAAGCGTGAGCATATGGCAAAGATCAAAGTAACCGAAACCGTACTGCGCGACGCGCATCAGTCTCTGCTCGCAACGCGCATGACCACCGCCGAGATGCTCCCGATTCTGCCGGAGATCGACAAGGTCGGCTTCTACTCGGTCGAGTGCTGGGGCGGTGCGACCTTCGACTCCTGCCTGCGCTTCCTCAACGAGGATCCGTGGGAGCGTCTGCGCACCCTGAAAAAGTATCTGCCGAACACCAAGCTGCAGATGCTGTTCCGCGGTCAGAATATGCTCGGCTACCGTCACTACGCGGACGATGTGGTCGAATACTTCGTGCAGAAGTCCATCGCAAACGGCATCGACATCATCCGCATCTTTGATGCGCTGAACGATATCCGCAATCTGGAGACTGCAATCCGCGCCGCCAAGAAGGAAGGCGCACACACGCAGGTCGCAATCAGCTTCACGACCGGCGAAATCTTCACCGACGAGTATTTCGCAGAGTACGCAAAGCGCATCGCCTCGGCCGGCGCAGATTCCATCTGCATCAAGGACATGGCGGCACTGCTGACACCGTACCGCGCCGAATCTCTGGTCAAGGCGCTGAAGAAGGCCGTGGATCTGCCGATTCAGCTCCACACGCACTATACATCCGGTCTGGCTTCGATGTGTCTCTTAAAGGCTGTCGAAGCGGGCGTCGATATGATCGACACGGCGCTGAGCCCGCTGGCACTCGGCACCTCCCATGCACCGACCGAATCCATGGTCGCGGCACTGCAGGGCACGGAGTATGACACCGGCCTTGACCTCGTGCAGCTGAGCCAGCTCCGTCCGTACTTCATGGAGCTGCGTGAAAAGTATATCAAGTCCGGTCTGCTCGATCCGAAGATGCTCGCGGCAGACGCCAAGACGCTGATTTATCAGGTGCCGGGCGGTATGCTCTCGAACCTGCTCTCTCAGCTCAAGCAGGCGGGCAAGGAGGACAAGCTGACCGAGGTGCTGGAGGAGGTTCCGCGTGTCCGCAAGGATGCCGGCTTCCCGCCGCTCGTCACACCGACCTCTCAGATCGTCGGCACGCAGGCCGTGTTCAATGTCATCGGCGGCGAGCGCTACAAGATGGTCACCAAGGAATTCCGCGCAATGGTACGCGGAGAATACGGCAAAACGCCGATGCCGATCGACCCGGCATTCCAGAAGAAGATTCTCGGCGATCAGGAGCCGATCACCTGCCGCCCGGCAGACCTTCTGGAGCCGGAGCTCGACAAGCTCCGCGAGGAGTGTGCCGAGTGGACCATGCAGGAGGAGGATGTTCTCTCCTATGCACAGTTCGGACAGGTTGCGGTCAAGTTCTTCGAGAAGCGCCGCGATCAGCAGTTCGGACTGGACGGCGTCCACGGGGATGCTGCAAAGCAGATTCACCCGGTATAATATCCCGTAACGAAAATGCTCCGAAGGACCGCAGAACGGCAGTCGGCGATCCTTCTCCTTTTTCAGGCGGGAAAACGGAAAGGAGCAGTTTACTTGCCGATTTGTATTTCACCGGAGCTGCCTGCCTATCAGGCGCTCCTGCACGAACGGATCTTCGTGATGAGCAGCGACCGTGCGGCGCATCAGGACATCCGTCCGCTCCGCATCCTCGTCCTCAACATCATGCCGAAAAAGCTGGAGACCGAGCTGCAGCTTCTCCGCCTGCTGAGCAATACCGCGCTGCAGGTCGATATCTCGCTGCTGCGCATGGAAACGCATATCTCAAAGAACACCGCCCAGAGCCATCTGGACGCCTTCTACACGACGCTTCCGGCCATCCGCTCCCAGTATTTTGACGGCATGATTATCACCGGCGCGCCGGTGGAGCAGCTTCCCTTCGAGGAGGTTGACTACTGGAGCGAAATCTGTGAACTGATGGCGTGGAGCCGTACCCATGTTTTCAGCACCCTGCACATCTGCTGGGGCGCACAGGCCGGCCTTTACTACCACTTCGGCGTGCCGAAGTATCCGCTCAGTGCGAAAATGTTCGGCGTTTTCCCGCACACGGCGGAGGTCCGGCACTCCCTGCTGCTGCACGGCTTTGACGATGTGTTCTATGTGCCGCACTCGCGCCACACCGAAATCCGCAGGGAGGACATTGAAAAGGTCCCGTCGCTGCGGATCATGGCAAGCTCGCCGCAGGCCGGCGTCTATCTCGTCGCCAACCGCAACGGCCGGCAGTATTTCATCACCGGTCACGCGGAATATGACCGCAACACGCTCGCGCAGGAGTATTTCCGCGACAAGGAGCGGAATCTGCCGATCGCGCTGCCGTATCACTATTTCCCGGACGACGATCCGACACAGCCGCCCGATTTCTCGTGGCGCGGCCACGCCAACCTGATGTTCTCCAACTGGCTGAATTACTGTGTCTATCAGCAGACACCCTATGAGCTGGAAACCCTGCGGGGCTCCGACTGGACAAAGCCCGCAGACATCTGATTTCCTGTTGAAACGGAGGCAAACTCATGGAGCAGAACATGAACCCGATCCCGCCGGGCGCCGGCGGCTCCTACGACTACCAGGAGCGGATCGAACCGCCGCCTGTCACCGATCCGTACCCGGAACGGCACGCCGGCTTTTCGATTGCTTCGCTGGTGCTGGGCATCGTCAGTATGCTTGGGTTCTGCCTGTGCTGCGTACACATCATCACGGCACCGCTGGCAATCATTTTCGGCTCTGTTTCGCTCGCCAAAAAACGCGACGGAAAAGGCCTTGCGATCACGGGCGTCATCCTCGGCGTGCTCTCCATTGTGATGTCGGTCGCACTGCTGATCTCGCTGCGGCCGGTTCTGCAGCATATGGATGTGATCTCGCAGGATCTGGTGCAGCTCTGTGAGGAGCAGGACGAGGTGTTCCCCGCCTACGAAAAGGACGGCACGCTGCCGGACTATCTGCGGAAATATCAGGAGGATCCGTACAAGGAGATGCTCAGCAAGTATGACATCACGATTTACGATGTGATGGATATGCTGCTCACCGAGTACAAAAACGGCAGACTGAACTGGCTGGACAGAGTGCCGGCGGAGCCTTCCGTACCGGAGGAATCCGAAACGGCGGAGGCTGCGGAAAATGCAGCGTTCGTGTTCCTGCCGCTGCGCATATAACGAAAGAAACAAACGGGGCCCGGATGCAGAATCCGGGCCCTTGTACTATTGTTTTTGTTCTTCCGCTTTCGCCGCTTCGTCCGGCGTTTCCGCTTCCTGCGCATCGTAAATCCCGCGCACTTCCTTCAGCCGCGGATCGTCCGGCTGTTCCGTCAGCTGCTTCTTCGCCCGCAGCGCATCAACTTTCCGTGCCATCGCCGGCGTCAGCAGCCCGATCACGGCCACGATCCCGAACACCGCGAAGAATTTGCCGAGAAACCGCAGCAGCACCGGCGTCACATTGACCATTTCATCCGCAAATGCCGTCAGATTAAATCCCATTTTTCTCACCTCACCTGTTCTCTGTCCGTTCCCGTTCATTATAACACACCGGCACCGAAAATGCAACGGATCCGCCAAAAATTCCCGCTGACGGCCGCAATCGTCGGAGATGTACGAAAAACATCGCAATATCCTGTAAAAATTTCCCGGAAAATCAGTGTTTTAGGGGTTGCGTTTTTTTCGGAAATGGGATATAATATAGATGTATGCAATCAAAAAGGGAGGTTGTTCCATGTATCCACATATCCGCCTTGCGGAAAAGGTTCTTCGGGGCACGGAAAAGCTCGGGGGCTCCCAGATCTTCGCCATGACGATGATCGGCCTTGCCGTCGTGTTCAGTGCGCTGCTGATTCTGGTCATTTACCTTTGCTGCTCCGGCAGCATCTTCAAGAAAACCGGCGGACAGAAAAAATCCGCTCCGGCCAAAGCCGCACCCGCGGCAAAGCCTGTTCCGGCAAAGCCTGCGCCCGCAGCTCCGGCTGCCAGAACCGCACCGGCTGCGCCTGCCGGAGAGGATGACAGTGAGGTCATCGCGGTCATCATGGCGGCGATCTCGGCGATGGGCGCCGCAGAGGGCAAAACCTATCAGCTTCGTTCGGTCAGACCGGTCTCACGCGGCAGCGGACGCTCCGCATGGGCACAGGCAGGTCTCTCGGACGCTACCAGACCGTTCTGAGCATCAGAGCATCAAACCTGCAAAAATCTTTTTATTCGGAGGGCTGAACCGTGCACGAAGTCATTGATTTCTTTCAAAATACCATAGGCGGCCTGTGGAACGACAGCGGCCTGCACGCGCTGTTTACCGGTGACGGCTGGAAGAATCTGATTATGATTCTTGTTTCCTTTGTGTTTATGTATCTGGCGATTGCCAAGGGCTTTGAGCCCCTGCTGCTGCTGCCGATTTCCTTCGGTATGCTGCTGACGAATCTGCCGATGGCAGAGCTGTATCACCCCAATCTCTGGGTGCTGGTAGACGGCCATGTGGACTACGGAACCGTACTGCGGGACGGCGGACTCCTGGATATCCTATATCTGGGCGTCAAGCTGCAGCTGTATCCGCCGCTGATTTTCCTCGGCATCGGATGTATGACCGACTTCTCCCCGCTGATTGCAAACCCCAAGAGCTTCCTGCTCGGTGCTGCGGCACAGGGCGGCATCTTCTTCACCTTTGTCGTTGCAGGTCTTCTCGGCTTTACGGCCGCTGAGGCCGGTTCCATCGCCATCATCGGCGGTGCGGACGGCCCGACTGCAATCTATGTCTCGACCAAGCTGCTGACCGGCGGCGGCGCCATTACGACGGGTAATATCGCCCTCGCGGCGTATACATACATGGCGCTGGTCCCGATCATTCAGCCGCCGATCATGCGTGCCATGACGACGAAGAAGGAGCGCTCCGTCAAAATGGAACAGCTCCGCACGGTCTCCAAGACCGAGAAGATCATCTTCCCGATCGCGGTGACGATCATCGTTTCTCTGCTCGTGCCGTCCGCAGCACCGCTGGTCGGTATGCTGATGTTCGGCAACCTGCTGAAGGAATCCGGTGTCGCTGCCAGACTGATCGACACTGCGCAGAACGCCCTGATGAACATTGTCACGATCTTCCTTGGCGTCTCTGTCGGTGCCACGACAAAGGCGGATCAGATCATCAACATCAAGTTCGGCGGCGTCATGCTGCTGGGCGTCATCGCCTTTTCGCTCGGTACGGCCTGCGGCCTGATCTTCGGCAAGATCATGTACTGGGCAACCAAGGGCAAGGTCAACCCGCTGATCGGCTCGGCAGGCGTTTCCGCCGTCCCGATGGCAGCGCGTATTTCCCAGAAGGTCGGCGCAGAAACCGATCCGACCAACTTCCTGCTGATGCACGCAATGGGACCGAATGTCGCAGGCGTCATCGGCTCGGCAGTCGCAGCCGGTGTACTGCTCTCCGTCATCGGATGAGCAAGCCGTCAGCCGTACTGCCCGGACTGATACCGAACACTGCGGCGGGCTGACACAACCCGCCGCAGCCTACAACCCTATAAAAAACGATTGGAGTGCATGATTATGGTGGATTATCCGGTTGTTGACACAGTGGATGCACTGAAGGCGCTGCTCGCCCGCGTCCGCGCCGCACAGGAGAAATTCGCAGAATTTCCGCAGGAGAAGGTCGATGAGATCTTCCGCGCTGCGGCGATTGCTGCAAACCAGGCACGGATTCCGCTCGCCAAAATGGCCGTCGCGGAAACCGGCATGGGCGTCGTCGAGGACAAGGTCATCAAGAATCACTTTGCATCGGAATATATCTACAACGCCTACCGGGATACGAAAACCTGCGGCGTCATCGAGCGCAATGAGTCCATGGGAACCATGCGCATCGCCGAGCCGATCGGCGTGATTGCGGCGGTCATCCCGACGACCAACCCGACCTCAACCGCAATCTTCAAAACGCTCATCACGCTGAAAACCAGAAACGGCATCATCATCTCCCCGCATCCGCGTGCCAAGGAATCGACGATCGCTGCGGCGAAAATCGTTGCGGAGGCAGCCTACAAGGCGGGTGCGCCGGAGGGCCTGATCGGCTGGATCGACAAGCCGAGCCTCGACATGACGAACACCGTCATGAAGTATTCTGATATCATCCTCGCAACCGGCGGTCCCGGCATGGTACACGCCGCCTATTCCAGCGGCAAGCCGGCTCTGGGCGTCGGTGCAGGCAACACGCCGGCAATCATCGACGACACGGCGGACATCACGCTCGCGGTCAGCTCGATCATCCACTCCAAGACCTTCGACAACGGCATGATCTGCGCCTCGGAGCAGTCCACGATCGTGCTCGACAAAATCTACGAGAAGGTGAAAAAGGAGTTCATCGCCCGCGGCTGCTACTTCCTGCAGGGCAAGGAGCTCGACAAGGTGCGCCGCACCATGATTATCAACGGCTCGCTGAACGCCGCAATCGTCGGTCAGACCGCGCACAGAATCGCGGAGCTCTCCGGCGTCAAGGTGCCCGAATCGACCAAAATCCTGATCGGTGAGGTCGAGGATGTCAGCATCGACGAGGAATTCGCGCACGAGAAGCTCTCTCCGGTTCTGGCAATGTATCACGCCAAAAACTTCGAGGAAGCGATGCAGAAGGCGGAGCGCCTGATCGCGGACGGCGGCTACGGCCACACCTCGTCGGTCTACCTCAACGCCGTCACCGAGCGCGCCAAGATCGACGCAATGGCAGAGCGCATGAAGACCTGCCGCATCGTGGTCAACACGCCCTCGTCGCACGGCGGCATCGGCGACCTGTATAACTTCAATCTCGTTCCGTCGCTGACGCTGGGCTGCGGCTCATGGGGCGGCAACTCGGTCAGTGAAAATGTCGGCGTCAAGCATCTGCTGAACATCAAAACCGTCGCGGAGAGGAGAGAGAATATGCTGTGGTTCCGTGCGCCGGAAAAGGTCTATATCAAGAAAGGCTGCCTGCCGGTCGCGCTCGACGAGCTGGGCAGTGTCCTCGGCAAAAAGCGTGCCTTCATCGTCACCGACAGCTTCCTGTTCAAGAACGGCTACACAAAGCCGATTACCGATAAGCTCAATGCCCTCGGCATCGTTCACACGACCTTCTCGGATGTCGCACCGGATCCGTCTTTGGCCTCCGCACAAAAGGGCGCAGAGCAGATGCGTTCCTTTGAGCCGGATGTCATCATCGCACTCGGCGGCGGCTCCGCCATGGATGCGGCCAAGATCATGTGGGTGCTGTACGAGCATCCGGAGGTCGATTTCCTCGACATGGCCATGCGCTTCTGCGACATCCGCAAGCGTATCTACACCTTCCCGAAAATGGGCGAAAAGGCGTATTTCATCGCAATTCCGACCTCTGCCGGCACCGGCTCGGAGGTGACGCCCTTTGCCGTCATTACAGACCAGAGCACCGGCGTCAAGTATCCGCTGGCGGACTACGAGCTGCTGCCGGATATGGCAATCGTCGATGCGGACATGATGAAGACCGCGCCGAAGAGCCTGACCTCCGCATCCGGCATTGATGTCGCAACGCACGCGCTGGAGGCCTATGCCTCGATGCTGGCGACCGACTACACCGACGGTCTGGCCGGCCGCTCGCTGAAGCTCGTGCTGGAAAATCTCCCGCGCACTTATCAGAACGGCGCCGCCGACATCGAAGCTTGGGAGAACATGGCCAATGCCGCGACCATGGCGGGCATGGCCTTCGCAAATGCGTTCCTCGGCGTCTGCCACTCGATGGCACATAAGCTCGGCGCCTTCCACCACATTCCGCACGGCGTCGCAAACGCGCTGATGCTCGAACAGGTCATGCGCTTCAATGCGGCGGAGGTTCCGCACAAAATGGGCACCTTCCCGCAGTACGGCTACCCGCACACGCTGGCGCGCTACGCGGAAATCGCGGCAATGGCCGGCATCAAGGGCAGAACCGATGCAGATAAATTCGAGGCGCTCATCAAGGCGCTCAACGATCTGAAGACGCTGATCGGCATTCCGGACAGCATTCAGGGCTGGGGCATCAAGGAGGAGGACTTCCTCGCCAGACTCGACGAGATGTCCGAGCAGGCATTTGACGATCAGTGCACCGGCGCAAACCCGCGCTATCCGCTGATCTCCGAAATCAAGCAGATGTATCTCAACGCATTCTACGGCAGAAACAGCGAAACAGTCTAACGGGAGGTGTGTATCATGGCATTTCAGGACGAACAGATTATCGCAGTACGCCCGAAGAAAAAGGTCTACCGCGAGGGCGACACCGTCATCAAGGTGTTCAACGAGGACTACTCCAAGGCATCCGTGCTGAACGAGGCGCTGAATCAGGCGCGTGTCGAGGAAACCGGTCTTGACATCCCGCGGATCCGCGAGGTATTCATGGTGGACGGCTGCTGGGCGATCCGCTCGGATTTCATCGAGGGCAAAACGATGCAGCAGCTCATGGACGAGAATCCCGACAAGCAGGAGGAATATCTCCGGCAGTTTGTCGAGCTTCAGATGAAGATTCACCAGCAGCGCGCACCGCTCCTGACCAAGCTCAAGGACAAGATGCACAGAAAGATCAGTGACAGCAAATTTGAGGCGACCGTGCGCTTTGAGCTGCACACCCGTCTTGAGGGTATGCCGAACCACAAGAAGGTCTGCCACGGCGACTTCAACCCGTCGAATGTCATCATCCGGCCGGACGGCACCCCGTTCATCATCGACTGGGCACACGCCACGCAGGGCAATGCCTCGGCGGATGTCGCAAGAACCTATCTGTATATGATGCTGAGCGGCGACTCCGTGCTGGCAAAGGAATATCTGCGGCTGTTCTGCAAGATGAGCGACACGGCTTTGCAGTATGTGCAGAGCTGGATGCCGATTGTCGCGGCCTCGCAGTCGGTCAAGGAGAACAATGAGGAGGAGTTTGCACTGCTTTCCCGCTGGGTGAATGTGGTAGACTATTCCTGAACAGATCAGACAGCAACCGGCGCAGAAGGACGGTCTTTCGTCCTTCTGCGCTTTTTTCGCAGCCGGTATTATATATTCTGTATAAAGTTAGAAGCATATTTTTAATTTTTGTTGACATTCTTCGCATTTCATGTTATAATGACAATAAGCGGGCGTCCCTCGCCAGACAAAAGGGGATATCCGCAGAACCATGGTTCGTCCGTGCCGGTTTTCCGGCAACCGCCCCTACCCCTGAAAGGATGAGTACAATGAAAAACAAACGATCATTTTTTGGCAGACTGCTGCGCGGCGCCGCCGGCCTGACCGCCGCAGCCCTGCTGCTGCCCATGCTGCCCGCGCTGAAAGCGGATGCCGCAGAGGACGATACATTGTGCCTCTCCGGTGTGCTGACACAAGAGGATTTACGGTATCGGACCCAATACTGCAGAGGCAAAACAATCAGACATATTGTGGCAAAAAAAGGAACTGTTCTGAAGGGGGACTTAAAAAATATATTTGAACGCTCCATATATTCTTCAGAGAGTTGGTGGGAAAACGGAGAACAGAAATGGAAATACTCGTATGATTGGGGTGACCTTGAATCTGTCGATCTCTCAAAAGCGGATACATCCAATGTAACATCAATGGCCGGGATGTTCCGGAGTAGTAAAAAGCTGAAATCCGTGAATCTCGGTCACATTGACACTTCCAATGTCATAAATATGTCTTCTATGTTCGACGGCTGTTCAAATCTGACTGATCTGAATTTCAGCTTTGATACTTCCAATGTCAAGTATATTTCTGGTATGTTTAGGGGCTGTTCCGGCCTGACTGCGCTTGATCTCACCGGCTTTGACACTTCCAATGTCACTGATATGTCTTATATGTTCAGCTTCTGTTCCGGCCTGACTGCGCTTGATCTCACCGGCTTTGACACTTCCAATGTCAAGTATATTTCTGGTATGTTTAACGGCTGTTCCGGCCTGACTGCGCTCGATCTCACCGGCTTTGACACTTCCATTGTCACTGATATGTCTTATATGTTCAGAGGCTGTTCAAATCTGAGGACAATTCTGGTTTCAAAGCGCTGGAACACAGATTCCGTATACCAATCAGTACGGAATGTATTTCACGACTGCAACAACCTGAAAGGCGGAAACGGCACATCACATCAGTTTGATATTGAACAGGGCAATCTGAAATGCGATGAATCGGGCGAGTATGAGGATCTGATCCGGGCCCGCATGGACGCGCCCGGAAAGCCCGGCTATCTGACCGGCGTGAAAACCATTCTCGCACAACCGCAGGACAGCTTTGTTCCCGCAGGCGATACCGCGGAATTTACCGTCGTAACAACGAACGACAATCCGACCTATCAGTGGCAGTATTACCACGCCGGAAAGGGCGTGTGGGCGGCTTCCGCGCAGGAGGGCGCAAACGGCCCGACGCTGCGCGTTCCGGCCACGGCGGCGCGGGACGGGCAAAAATACCGCTGCATCGTGAAATGGGGAAACAAAGCGAAAGAAATCTCAGCGGAAGCGGCTCTGCATATTGCCGAAGAAGGAACCGTTGTGGCACAGCCTGAAGACACTTCCGGATTCCTCGGTCAAAGCGCAGTGTTTACGGTCACCGCGGCTGGCACTCACCTGAAATACCAGTGGCAGTACAACAACGGCCACGGCTGGCGCAAATCCACAATGGAGGGCTGCAATACCCCGACCCTGACCGTGCCGTTCCTCTATTACCGGAACGGGCAGCAGTACCGCTGCGTGGTCACGGATTCCAAAGGCGGAAAACACTTCAGCGCCGAGGCGGCGATGTCTGTCCGGGTCATTACCCAGCAGCCGGAAAATGTGGAGGCCTCCAACTGGGACGAAGAAGGGGTGTTCAGCATCCGGACAAAGGGCTACAATCTGAAATACCAGTGGCAGTGCTCCGGCGGCGATGACGAATGGAAACCTGCTCCCGGCAACAATGCCGCAAAACGGTATTATCCTTACAGCTACGAGGGCATGGACGGTATGGCGTTCCGCTGCGTCGTGACCGGACCCAGCGGTTTCTGTGAAATCTCTGAAACAGCTTATTTGTCGTATTCTTATTACGATGACGATGACGATGACTGGGATTATTATGATAACGAGTGGGGCTGGATAGACGATGACTGCTGACAGAAGATATGCTGCCGCTGATGTGTACATGAATGATATCTCCCTCTGAAAGGCGCATCCTCATGCGCACGCTCTGACAGCTCACCATGAAAACGAAGCCGCATCCCTCAAAAAGAGAGATGCGGTTTCATGTTTCACATCGTGCAGTGTCAGTCTCCGTTTTGTGTCCTGTTCACTTTCTCCAGACCCGCCGCATCAGAATCGCACCGGCTGTCAGCATCAGTGCCGCAACCAGTCCCCCGGCCAGTGCTTCGGCGCCGTCATGCTCCCGGATGCCGCTGACCAGAATCAGGATGCAGATCACCGCGAGAGGCACACAGAGCAGCGAAATCAGCACCGTTTTGACAATCCGCGGTACCCGCCCGCTCTCCAGCGTCACGCCGAACAGCTCTTCAAGCACCGCACCGATGATCTCAAACAGAATCTCCATACGCTTATTCCTTTGTTTTTCCAAAGCGGTCAACTTCCACATCCAGCGGCTTGTCAATTTCTTTGCCGACATAGCCGCCGCTTTTTTTCCGCTGCTTCACGCACTCCGTCAGGATATACTCGATCTGCCCGTTGACGGAGCGAAAATCATCCTCAGCCCACGCGGCAATGGCATCGTAGAGCTGCTCGGAAAGGCGCAGCGGAATCTGTTTTTTGGCCATCAGTAGAGCGAGCCGGAGTTGACGACCGGCTGGGCATCATGGTTGCCGCACAGCACGACCAGCAGATTTGAGACCATTGCCGCCTTGCGCTCCTCGTCCAGCTCCACCGTCTTGTTTTCGCTGAGCCGTTCGAGCGCCATCTCAACCATGCCGACCGCACCGTCTACGATCATCTTGCGGGCATCAATGATTGCGGATGCCTGCTGCCGCTGAAGCATCACTGCCGCGATTTCCGGTGCATACGCCAGATAAGTGATGCGCGCTTCCAGGATTTCAATGCCGGCATTTGCGACCTTCTGCTGAATCTCATCGCGGATGCGCGCCGCGACGATCTCGCTGGAGCCTCTGAGGCTGCCCTCGTCCGCCACGCCGTCGCCCGTCGTGTCCACATTCGGTGCAACATCATACGGATAGACACGGACGATATTTCTGAGTGCGCTGTCGCACTGGAGCGAGAGATATTCCTTGTAGTTATCGACATTGAACACCGCCTGTGCCGTGTCGGTCACGCGCCACATGACCGCGATGCCGATTTCAACCGGGTTGCCGAGGCAGTCGTTGATCTTCTGGCGGTTGTTGTTCAGCGTCATGATCTTCAAGGAAATCTTCTTGCTCAGGAGCTCTACCGCAGAGACCGTCACATCCGTTTTCGTGCCGGCTGCCGCAGCGGACGAGGTGGTCATGGCGCCGACATCGCCGCTCTGGCGGAGCTTGGTGCCCGCTGCCGGATTAAAGCCCGTGCAGAACGGGTTTACCCAGTAGAAGCCGTCGCCCTTGAGCGTGCCGATGTACTTGCCGAAGAGCGTCAGAACCAGCGCCTCCTGCGGCTTTAAGACCTTGAGGCCGAGCATCGGGATCCAGCCGAGGCAGAAGTAGATCAGGCCGACCAGAAATACAGTCAGACGGAACGGATTGACACCGTCCTCCCCTTCCATGCCGACCGCGCCGTAAATAAACACTGCCAGCGCAACTGCTTCCAGCAGCAAAAAGAGCAGGAGCATTGCAAGGCCGTTCTTCTTCTTTTCGAGGATGATTTCTTTCATGATGTTCCTTCCTTTCTGCGGTCATCCCGCACCGGACTCGTTTGAATCCGCTTGATATCATAATGATATCATACTAGAATCAATTTGTCAAGAGTCTTCGGAAATTTTCATGATTTAACAAATAGCATCCGCGCTCAAAAAGCGGAATCAGTCTATCATTTTACATAATTGCCGCAAAAGCCTTGACAGCCGTCTCTGTCAATGTTATAATAATGGTATGCCGTAAAACGGGCAAACAAATATACACGGCGTATAACACTGTTTTAGGAGGTCGATTCTATGCAAAGGTTGAAAAAGCAGCTGCTCGGTCTTGTCCTGACGGCTGCAACGGCACTCTGTGCGGTTCCGCTGAGCCGGAGTATTCCCGCGCTCACACCCGCACCGGTCACCGCAAATGCGGCAGGCTCTGTCACACTCAGCGGAGACACCCTGCACCTGTCCGGTGAAATCACAAAAGATGATCTGCAGGCATATCAGAATGACAGCAGCGTTCAAAAGGTCATCGCAGATACGGGCACTGTGCTGCCCGCGGACAGCAGTCAGCTGTTCTACAAATTCAAGGCGCGGTCTTTTGACCTGGATAATGCAAAAACCGCGAATGTCACAAACATGAGGAGAATGTTTGCCCTCTGCGAAAACGCCCAATCGATTGACATCTCCGGATTTGACACCCAAAAGGTCACAGACATGAGCGGAATGTTCCGGAACTGTGGAATGCTCGCCTCACTCAATGTGACCGGCTTTGACACCTCACAGGTCACGGACATGAGCGAGATGTTCTGCGAGTGTGATGCGCTCTGCGAGCTGGATATATTCGGATTCGACACCTCGAAGGTCACAAATATGCACCGGATGTTCTCCGGATGCAGAACCCTCACAGGACTGGATCTGTCCGCTCTGGACACGCAGAATGTCACCAACATGAGCTATATGTTCAATGCGTGTACGGGCATTTCCTATCTGAACCTCACCGGCTTTGACACCCAAAAAGTCGTAAACATGGAGGGAATGTTCGCAAACTGCTCCAAGCTGATAACGATCGACATCTCCAGCTTCCGGACACCGAATCTCACCAATACATCTATGATGTTCTACAACTGCCCGAAGCTGAAAAAGATCTATGCGGGTACCGGCTGGGATATGAGCCATGTATCGAGCTTTGATTCGATGGAAATGTTTGCATACACCACCGCTCTGGTCGGCGGAAACGGCACGGTCTGCACCCAGTCAAATCCGGAATACGCCCGCATTGACAAGCCGGATCAGCCCGGATACTTCACTGCGAAGCCGTATGCGCTCCGCATCGCAGGCGAAGATGTCACGCCCATTAACGCGGATGATATTCTCGGAAACGGCGTGTTCTCCTATGATGCCGCGAATAAAACGCTGCATATCAACGGTGACTACAGCACATCAAAAAATCTCATTGCAAGCAGTATAAAGGACCTGACAATCAGCACGGACAGTGAGTCGACGCTGACCTCTCTGAACAGCTATTGCATCTATACAGGCGTCGGCAACTGCGGCGTTCTCACCCTCACAGGAAGCGGAAAGCTCTCCCTGCGCGGCTTAAGCGGAATCAGGTGCTGCTACTATGAGGAATACCCGACGCTGCTTCTGGACCATGCGAATGTTGATATCCGTGTTTCCGAAATCGCAATCGACATTTCGTCGTATTACGATACCGACAGTATGGACGATGATGTTTCCGGATATCTTTCTCTGATCTCATCCGATCTGTATGCAGAGGCGCTTTCCGATACCTTTGATTATTCTATCAGTTCGGGAGAGCCTTGTGCAGCTTATGCAGTCAGAAGCCGGATTCCAAGCACGAAAGACTGCACCCTGGTCTTGCCGCTCCAGGTGACGGAACAGAATGTCATCGTCTGGGAAGATGAAGGTGATATGGACCTCGACACGGTGCTTGCCGACGGAAACGGTACACCCGCAAAAGTCGTCATCGTCCGGAAAAACAGCAACCAGTCGCTGATCCTCGTGCAGCCGGAGGATGCTGCGGCCTATGTAAACGAATACGCAGAATTCTCTCTGACGGCCAATGCAGCCGGTGCCACGGCAATCTCTTACCAGTGGCAGTATTACGACAAGGAAGAGCAGCAGTGGATGAACTCCTCTCTGCCCGGTTACAATACGGCGAAGCTCACCGTGCAGGCACTGCTCTACCGCGACTGCCAGAAATACCGCTGCATCGTGTCTGCACCGGGCAGAGAGCCGGAAACCTCCGATGAGGTCTCCCTGTTTGTCAAGCCGCTCATCAAAAGACAGCCGGCTGACTGCACGGTCGAATGCGGCAAACGCGCGCAATTCTCCGTCCTGGCTTCCGGCAAGAATCTCTCGTATCAGTGGCAGTACAACAGCGGCAGCGGCTGGTCGAATTCGTCCGAGCCCAGCGCCCAGAACGCCACCCTGTTCGTTGACGGATTCGCTTACCGCGACGGCTACCAGTACCGCTGCGTCGTCACGGCCGCAAATGGCTCCTCCGCAACCTCGGACGCGGCCACCCTTTCGATCAAGCCGGCGATCAATACACAGCCGCAGAATGTGACTGTCGCAGTCGGCGAAACCGCAACGATCCGGATTTCCGCAGCCGGCAAGAGCCTGTCCTATCAGTGGCAGTACAGCTTCGGCAGCGGCTGGCGCAATGATCCGTCCGACTCTGCCAAGACCGCAACGCTGAAATTTACCGGCGTGGCTACCCGCGAGGGTGAGCTCTACCGCTGCATCGTCACAGGCTCCAACGGCCTCAGCACCACCTCGGATACCGTAACCGTCACAATCAAGGCAAAGGTCACCCAAAACCCGACAGATGTCAATGCCAGCGTCGGCGAAACCGCTTACTTCACCGTGGCAGCGACCGGCCCGGACCTCTCCTATCAGTGGCAGGTTGACAACGGCGGCAACCGCGGCTGGTTCGATGTCACCTCGTTTGAGGGCAAAAACAGCGCAACCCTCGAGGTTCCGGTTCTGTCCTACCGCGACGGATACAAGTTCCGCTGCGTCGTCACCGCCGGAAACGGCACCAAGGATACCTCCGAGGCAGCGGTCCTCAATGTCCGACCGGTCATCACCAAGCAGCCGAAGGATGTGGCTGTGACCGTCGGCGATCCCGCCTCGATCAGCATCACCGCCACCGGCAAGAACCTGACCTACCAGTGGCAGTACAAATTCAACAACCAGAACTGGACCAATGATCCGTCTGAATCCGCAAAGACCGCAACGCTGGAATTTACCGGCGTGGCTACCCGCGACGGCGAGCTCTACCGCTGCATCGTCACAAGCTCCAACGGTCTCAGCAAAACCTCGAATACCGTGACCGTCAAGATCAGACCGAAGGTCACCGCAAACCCGAAGAATGTCACCGCAGCAGTCGGCGAAACCGTGCAATTCAGCGTCACCGCCACCGGCTCCGGCATGACCTACCAGTGGCAGTACAACAATGGCTCCGGCTGGTTTAATTCCACCTCGCTCGGCGCAAAGACACGCACCGTGGAATTCCCCGCAACGGCCTACCGCGACGGACAGCAGTACCGCTGCGTCGTCACCGGCTCCACCGGCCTGAGCACCAACTCTCAGCCGGCAACCCTTACCGTCAAGCCGACGGTCACCGAAAGCCCGAAGGATGTCACCGCAGTCGAGGGCGAGACCGTCTATCTCACCGTGAAAGCGAACGGCCCGAACCTCTCCTATCAGTGGAAGGT
>JAILIG010000077.1 GCA_024695445.1 Oscillospiraceae bacterium | reverse complement strand
TCCTGACTCTCCCTGTATCTGCCCCCGTCTGGCCGCTTCCCGTCTGCCGCGTCTCTTTACAAAGTGCGGGATTTGTGGTATACTGGAGGCATATCAAACGAACGGCATCTGCATGCCGGAACGGAGGATTCCATGCTCGTCATCAAAAAAATGACCGAAGAAAAGCTCGCGTCGCTGCATGACACGGCGGCACTGGAAGCAATTTTGCCGAAAAAGCCGGCAGACTGCCTTGCCGGGGGTGAAACGGTTTTTGTCATGCTGCTGGATGACAAAGCGGTGGGCGCCCTGATGATGGACGGCGGTTCGGAGGGGACATCGCCGGCATATGTCCGCGTATCTTACCTTGCGGTTCTGCCGGAGCTGCGCCGGCACGGTCTCGGCCGGATGCTGATGTGTACGGCGGCGGGCGAGGCAGTCGGGCGGAAGGTCTGGTTCCTCGGCTGCGGGGCGCAGCTGACCGGAGCGGCCGCGGCGTTTGCGTCTGCGATGCACTTCCGTGCGGGCCGGTACCCGGACACGCTGCTGCTCGACCTTTCGGATGTGGAAGGAATGCGGCATGGATAAGCCGGCAGCGCAGGGGCTGAAGTTTCCGGCGCGCCTGACGGTTCTGATCCTCGCGGCGGTGACGGTATTCGCGGTTCTGCCGTGTTTGCCGGCGGGCAGCCGTGTGCGGACTGCCGCCGCAGGTGTCTGGCGGCCGCTGCTGCGCATTTATGACCGTTCTGCGATCGCGCTCGGCAGCGACGCCATCGGAAATGTCTATCTGACGGAGAAACGGATGCTCCGCAAGACAGAGCAGTATGACGAAAACGGCGCAGAAGCGTCTGTACGGGCGCTGAACAGCTTTGCGCAGGCGGCGGATGTACCGGTGTTTCTGCTCGCCGCGCCGACTGCCGCGGGCATTTATGCGGACACGCTGCCGGAGCAGGCGCCTCGCGCCGATGAACGCGCCATGCTGCAGCATACGGCATCTGTGCTCAGCGGCGATGTCACATGGATTGAGGTTTACAGCTGGCTGGCCGCGATCCGGGATGAATACCTTTATTTCCGCACGGATTCGCGCTGGACGGCGTTCGGGGCGTATACCGCCTATAAGGCGGCCGGACGCAAGCTCGGCTATAATCCCGTCGGGTATGACCAAATGGTCATCACGCACAAATACAGCAGCTACTACGGCAATCTCGCGCAGGAGATCCAGTACGGCCGCGGTGCCTTTGCGCCCGATCTGATCGACCTTTACAGCGTTGAGAACGCGCCTGCGCTGAGCCGGATCTCGTCGCTGACGCCGGACGGGCAGACTGAGCTGACGGCCTACGATCAGCCGGAATGCGCCGATCAGAGCGGAAATCCCTATGATGTCTACGCGCTCAATACGGAGCCGATGCTGCAAATCGAGACCGGACGCACCACCGGAAAAAGCCTGCTGCTGCTCTCCGATTCCTACGGCGCGTCGTTTCTGCCGCTGCTGTTCCCGCATTACCGCAGCCTGACGGCCGTGAACCTCGAATTGGCAGGGGAGACAGACTGGCGCGGGGTGCTGGCGGATTCCGGCATGGAATTCCAGCAGATTCTGGTGCTTTGCAGTGCGGATTCGCTGGCGCAGGGACTCCTTGCCGAACGGCTTTCCGCGGACGGTCACTGACCGGCGCGCTGCCGCCTTCATGCGGCATACCACAGAATCTTTTTTTGGGGGGGCGGTTCCCGCGGACGCGGAGCGGCCCCCTTCGTGCGCTGCCGGCTTTTTTGGAAAAAACAGTTGCAATCAGTCCGAAAAAGCGTTATAATATACAATGAGAGATCATGTGCGTTCCGCAGAGAGGAGAGACGGCAGATGCAGCAGACCGTGCTGACGCTGAAGGGTACTGTTGAAGATGTGCTGTTTTATAACGAGTCAAACGGCTATGTCGTCGCCGATCTGGAAACCGAGGAGGCACTGGTCACGGTCGTCGGTGAGCTGGGAAAGCTCGAACCCGGCGAGGAGCTGGAGCTGACCGGCAGCTTTGTCAGTCATCCGCGCTTCGGACAGCAGTTCCGCGCAGAAAGCTGCGTGCGGACGCTCCCTTCGACCGCCGTCAACATTGAGCGCTATCTCGCAAGCGGCATCATCCCCGGCATCGGCAAGGCGCTGTCGCGGCGCATTGTCGCGGAGTTCGGCGAATTCACCTTGCAGGTCATCGAGCATTCGCCGGAAAAGCTGCTCCGGATCAAGGGCATTTCTCCGCAGAAATGTGAGGAAATTGCTGCCGCCGCGCAGGAGATCTTCGGGCTGCGCAGCCTGATGGGACAGCTGCAGGGATACGGCATTTCGCCGTCGGTCTCGATGCAGGCATACCGCCGCTGGGGCACGGCCGCGTGGGAGATCATCCGCGAAAACCCGTTCCGGCTCTGCGAACCGGGCATCGGGCTGCCGTTCCGGCAGGCGGAGCGCATCGCCGCCGATCTGCAAATCCCCGCCAATCATCCGCACCGCATTACCGCGGGCTTCCGCTGGATCCTGGAAACCGCCGCGCTGGAGGGGCATACCTGTCTGCCGCAGCCGGATTTCACGGAGCTCTGTCTGCGCGGGCTCGGCATCACCGAGGAGGATTTTGAATCGGCGCTTCAGCACTGCCTTTCCGAGCAGCTGCTCTTTTCCTATGAGGCCGACGGCAGACCGTACATTTATCTGGAGGAATACGGCCGCGCAGAGGACTTTATTGCGACGCGCATCGCCGCGATGCTCGCGTTTTCTCCGCCGGAGGACTTTGACTGCACCGCCGCGATCCGGCGCGAGGAGGAGGAAACCGGCGTACAGTACGCCGCACTCCAGAAGAAGGCGATTGCCTGTGCCTTTTCCCGCGGCATCATGCTGCTGACCGGCGCCCCCGGCACGGGAAAGACCACCACGCTCAATGCGGTCATTCATCTGTGCGAAAAGGCGGGCAGCACCGTCGCGCTCGCAGCGCCGACCGGCAGAGCCGCCAAGCGCATGGCCGAGCTGACGGGCCGTGAGGCCAAGACCGTTCATCGGCTGCTCGGCACCGACTTTGAACGCGACGGCTCCGTCGTCTTTCAGCATGACGAGCACAACCCGCTCGAAGCCGATGTTGTCATCATCGACGAGGTTTCGATGGTCGATACGCTGCTCTTTGAGGGACTGCTGCGCGCACTCCGGCTCTCCAGCCGGCTCGTGCTGGTCGGCGACGAGGATCAGCTTCCGTCCGTCGGGGCGGGGAATCTGCTGCACACGCTGATTGCCTCAAACCGCATCCCGCTGGTGCGCCTGACCGAAATTTTCCGGCAGGCACAGGAGAGCTGCATCATCCGCAGCGCCCACAGCATCATCCGCGGGGAAATGCCCGATCTGACGGAAAAGCACAGCGACTTTTTCTTCTTCGACCGCCGGAACGCGCAGGAGGCAGCGGCGTTTCTCCGCTCGCTCTATGCAGACCGCCTGCCGAAGGCATACGGCTTTACGCCGCAGACCGACATTCAGGTCATTTCACCGACGCGCAAGGGCATTTTAGGTACGGTCTCGCTGAACGCAATGCTGCAGGAGGCGGTCAATCCGCCGCAGTATGGCAAGCCGGTTCTGAAAAATCTGCTCTACACCTTCCGCGAGGGCGACAAGGTCATGCAGATTCAGAATCAGTACGAAATGGAGTGGACACGGGACGGGGAGCGCGGCACCGGCATTTTCAACGGCGATATGGGAACGGTGCAGTGCATCGACCGGATATCAAAGACGATGCGCGTCGATTTTGACGGCCGCATCGTGACGCTCAGTGAAGACCAGCTCAAACAGATCGAGCTGGCGTATGCCGTGACCGTACACAAAAGTCAGGGCAGCGAGTTTGACGCCGTGCTGCTCGTGCTGCCGGAGGGGCGCGACCGCCTGAGCTACCGCAGCCTGCTGTATACGGCGGTGACACGCGCCAAAAAGCTGCTCATCCTGATCGGCTCCCCGAGAAAGGTACAGGAGATGGTGCGCGACGGACACCGGACCGTGCGCTGCTCCTGTCTCGGCGCGATGCTGAAGGCAATGGTCACAAAGCCGGCATCCGGCACGGAAGGAGCGGAGGATACATGAACCGCGCAGGCGCCTTTCTGCTCAATCTGCTTTATCCGAACCGCTGCGGATGCTGCAAGGTGCGGATCGCATGGGACGCGCTGCTCTGTGCGGACTGTCTGGAGAAGCTCGATGCGCTCCGCTGTACTCCGGCGGACTGGCTTTGCTGCCACAAGGGCGAGGAATTTCCGTGGGCGGGCGTTTTTACGGTGTTTTCCTATGAATCGGCTGCCAGAGACGGCATTCTGGCGATGAAGGACGGCGCGCAGAATTTCGGCAGATATGCCGGCAGTGCGCTTGCGGAGCAGGTCCGTGCCGCAGTGCCGCCCGCGGAGATCGACTGCGTGACATGGGTCCCCGTCAGTGCGGTAAGGCGGCACCGTCAGGGCTATGCACACGCGGAGCTGCTCGGCAAAAGTCTCGCAGAGGCGCTCGGAAGACCTGCAAACGGCCGGCTGCTGAAGCAGTCCGACAGCAGTCTGCGGCAGCATCAGCTCTCCGCGTCGGAGCGCGCCGTGTTCGGCATGGTTTTCCGCCGGACGAATGCCGATTTATCCGGTCAGACCGTTCTGCTGACCGACGATGTGCTGACGACCGGCAGCACGATGCGCCGGTGTACGGAGCTGCTTCTGGAAATGGGTGCGGCGCGTGTGTTTGCGGCTGCTGCGGCCTGCCGCCTGCGCCGTCCGCGGGAAGTACAGCCGGAAAATGAGGAGAATTGAACATGAACATCAGACTGGTCAGACCTGATATTACGCACAAGGCACAGGCAGAACAGTTCAAAGCGGAGTTCTTTGACTGCGGGGAGCGCGTCATCAACGGCAGCGAGCTGCTTGATCAGACGGACAGCTATGAAGCGTGGCTCGAAGCGGTCACCGCAAACCGGAGCGCAGAGACCGTCAGTCCGGACTGGGTTGTCACCGACACCTTTTTTGCAGTCGATGAAACCGGCAGAATCGCCGGCATCATTGATCTGCGGCACACGCTGAACGACTTTCTGCGCGACTTCGGAAACTGCGGATACAGCGTGCGGCCGTCCGAGCGGCGAAAGGGCTTTGCCACGGAGATGCTGAGGCTGCTCTGCGCCGAGGCGAAGGCGGCCGGCATGACGGAGCTGCATTTATCGGTCGAGCGGGAGAATCTGCCGTCTGTCAAAACGATTCTGAAAAACGGCGGCGTCTATGCGCGCAGCTTTTCGTTTGAGGGCCAGCCGGCGGACATCTATCGGATTACGCTGTAACACAGCCTGCCGCAGGGCAGACAAACCGGAAAAGGAGCGTCACACATGGCAGAAACCGGAACCGTCAGGCTTGCCGGCGCATCGGATATTCCGTCGCTGGTTGGGCTGCGCCTCGCTTATCTCGCCGATGAACACGGCATACCGGAAGCGGCACTGGATCCGCGGATTGCAGCACAGCTTCCCGCGTATTTTGCCGCACATCTGAACAGGGACTGCTTCGCGGCGCTGTATGAGACGCCGGACGGCACGAAAGCTGCCGCGGCACTGCTCGTGACAAGGGAAATGCCGGCAAATCCGGCCTTCCCGACCGGGCGCGCAGGGACTGTTTACAGCGTCTACACGGCACCGTCCTGCCGCAGACAGGGCATCGCTTCGGCAATGATCCGGCTGCTGACGGAAACGGCAGAGCAGCAGCACCTCGACTGCGTCCGGCTCTCCGCAACCGCGGCAGGCAGGCATCTCTATGAACGGGAAGGATTTGCGGTCATCCCGCCGCATTACACGGAAATGGAATACATCTGCAAAGGAAAGGGCTAAACCGCATGGATATCGGAATTGATCTCGGAACCGCGAATATCATCATCACGAAAAACAAAAAGGGCGTCGTGCTGAACGAGCCGTCCGTCATCGCCTACAACAAGCGCACCGAGCGCGTGGTGGCGGTCGGCGCGGAGGCATACAGAATGGAGGGCAGAGCGCCCTCGTATATCGCCGTCGAGCACCCGATTGCGGACGGCGTCATTTCGGACGACCAGCTCACCGGCGCACTGATCCGCGAGCTGATCTACGCGGCGGCCGGGCATCCGGTGGTCAAGCCGCGCATCATCATCTGCGTGCCCTCTCTGATTACGGATGTGGAGCGCCGCGCCATTCTCGACGCCGCGATGAGCACCGGCTCCCGCCGCGTACACCTGATTCAGGAGCCGCTGGCCGCTTTGCTCGGCGCGCATATTCACATTGACAAGCCGGTCGGAAACATGGTCGTGGACATCGGCGGCGGCACGACGGATGTGGCGGTCGTCTCGATGAACGGCATCGTGACGGCGCGGACGCTGAAAATCGCCGGCAATCACTTCGACCGTTCGATCATCCGCTATGTGCAGAACAAATATCAGATTCTGCTCGGAAACAAGACGGCGGAGGCGGTCAAGATTTCACTCTGCAACCTCTACAATCCCAAGAGCGACGCGATGGAGACCGTCAAGGGACGGAACATTGCACGCGGTCTGCCCGATCAGTGCGAGCTGAGCGAGGCGGAGCTCTTTGAGGCACTGGAGGAGGACATCACGGCGATTGTCGAGATGATCCGCCGCACGCTGGAGGAGACGCCGCCGGAGCTGGTCGGCGACATCTGCGAGCACGGCATTCTGCTGACGGGCGGCGGCGCGCTGCTCGGCGGTCTGGAGGATTATCTGTCCCGCGCACTGGGCGTGAGCTGCCGCAAGGCAAAGGATCCGCTGACCTGCGTGGCACGCGGCACGGCAGAGGCCTTCGGCAGAAAGAATGTGCTGCTGGACGGCTTTGAGCGGGTAGACGGCTATCAGCAGGAGTGATTCTGAGCGCAAATGCGAGGGGGAAACCCAAAGGCTCTGATGCCTTCGCATCTTGTTCTTAATCTTATGTCCGACAGGGATTTTCACTGGGCGCGGGGCGCGAATGCGAGAGACAAACCCAAAAAGGACGAGGGGCGGCTCCGCTAACGCTGCGCAGCCCCCCTTCCCCTTTAGGTTTTTCTCTCGCGCTCTCTTTTCCTGATTCCTTTTCCCCTAGTTGCTCTCCTTTCGCTCTCTGGGCTGCTTTTTCGTTGCTTCTCGGTTTTCGGAACAATTCCGCATTCCGCATTCAAAAAACTCCTCACTCCTCGTTCCGAACTCCTAACTCAGCTCTCTGCAAGGTTCTGCCGTAGAGAAGCGGACAAACGGTTCTCACTCCGCTGCCGGCGGGCTTTAGATCATTGGATGCCGGCACTGCCGGCCGGAGAGCTTTAGATCATTGGAGGCGGGCACTGCCCGCCGCAAAAAAAAGAACCGGTTGGGCAGTACCGACCGGTTCTACGGAAAAAAGGGAGACCTATTCCCGCAGCAGATCCCGCGGTTGGGACGGCATCTGCAGAGAAAGGGCAATGAATTATAACGCGGCGTGTGCCGCAATGCGGTAGATTTCAGCCACATCGTCCGCGGACAGCTTCACAAAGCCGCCTGTCCTGCGCCTGCCGATGCCGAATTTCTCTACCAGCTTCGGAATATCTGCTTCGTCTGCACCGAGCTCCGCAAAGTTGACCGGCATTCCGATGCCGTGCAGGAACTGCCGGAACCGGAAAATACCCTCGCGTGCAGTCGCTTCGGGGTTTGCAAAATTCATCTCACAGCCCCAGACGCGCACCGCCGCCTGTGCAAAGCGCATCACATCGTGTCCGCAGACGAATTCCATCCACGCCGGCATGATGACCGCAAGGCCCGCACCGTGTGCGCAGTCGTAGAGCGCCGAGAGCTCGTGCTCGATGCCGTGGCTGTTCCAGTCCTGCTCGCGGCCGACGCCGACGATGTTCGTGTGCGCGACCGTGCCCGCCCACATGATGTTGGCGCGGGCGTCGTAATTGTCCGGCTGCGCGATGACACGCGGCGTTTCCGCAATCATCGTTTTCAGCACAGCCTCACAGAGCCGGTCGGTGATGCCGACCTCTGTTGTATTCGTGAAATAGCGCTCAAACACATGAGCCATGATGTCCGTCGCGCCGCACGCCGTCTGATAGGGCGGGAGCGTGCAGGTCAGTGCCGGGTTCATGACCGAGAACCGCGGCCGGATCAGGTCGGAGCCTGCGCCGCGCTTTAAGCCGTCCGATTCCTTCGTGATGACCGAATCGCCGGAGCCCTCGCTGCCCGCTGCCGCAATCGTCAGGACGGTGCCGACGGGGAGCGCCGCGGAAGGAGCCGCCTTGCCGCAGTAGAAATCCCAGAAATCGCCGTCATAGGGTACGCCCATGGCAATCGCCTTGGACGAATCAATCGTCGAGCCGCCGCCGACTGCGAGGATGAAATCCACACCTTCGCTGCGCGCCAGACGGATGCCATCGTAAACCAGCGTGTCACGCGGATTCGGCCGGACGCCGCCCAGCTCGGTGAACCCGATGCCCGCTTCCGTCAGGGAAGCCTTGATGCGGCCGAGCAGTCCGCTTCTGACGGCCGAGCCGCCGCCGTAATGCAGCAGCACCTTGCTGCCGCCGTGCTTTTTTACATAGTTACCGGCTTCGCACTCGGTGTCTCTGCCGAACACGAACTCGGTCGGGCTGTAAAACTGAAAGTTATTCATCCGACAATGCTCCTTTCAACTGTTCCCACGCCGTGATGACGCGGTCGCACCAAAGGTCGAAATCCGGATCGGGGATTTGCAGCTCCGGATGCTCCAGCATATGCTGCACCGCTGCCCGGATGCCCTGATCTGCACGCACCTTCGCGGAAAATCCCGGCACGGCAGCCTTGATTTTGCTGTTGTCAAAGTGAACGGAATACGCCTTGTCACCGAGCAGACTGCCGGTGAAGTCATACTGCCTGCCGGCTGCCGCAAGGAAATCCGACGGCAGATGAACGGCGTGCAGCGGCACACCGAGCGTATCCGCGATGCACTGATAAATCTGATTCCATGTCACGCGCTCGTCCGAGGTGATGTGATACGCCTGTCCGACTGCGTGGGGATTGCCGGTCAGTCCGGCGTATGCCGCAGCGAAATCGCTGCTGTGCGTGATGGTCCAGTGTGTGGTGCCGTCTCCGTGGATGATGACCGGTTTGCCGTCCATGATCCGGCGGATGACCTGCCAGCAGCCCATTTTGCCGTGAACGGCGAGCGGCACCGACCGTTCGTCATAGGTATGGCTCGGACGGATGACCGTCACGGGGAAGCCCGTTTCGCGGTACTGCTGCATCAGATATTCTTCGCAGGCGATCTTGTCGCGGGAATACTGCCAGAACGGATTGCGGAGCGGGGTGCTCTCGGTGATGACCGCATCGGAAGGCGGCTTCTGATAGGCCGATGCGGAGCTGATATACAGGTATTGCCGTGTCCGTCCGGAAAAGAGCCGGACATCGCGCATGACCTGCTCCGGCGTAAAGCCGATGAACTCGCCGACGGCGTCAAAGGTCATGCCGGCAACGGACGCTGCCGTCCCTGCTTCATCGGAGATGTCGCCCCTGAGCACGGTGACGCCTTCGGGCAGCTCCTCGCTGCGGCTGCCGCGGTTGAGCAAAAGAACCTCGTGCCCTTCTGCTGCCAGCCGGCGTGTGACCGCCATACTGATCGTGCCTGTGCCGCCGATCAGCAGAATGCGCAGTGCCATCGGAATCACCCTTTCTCAACGGTTATCAAGCGCGGAGCAGTCCGCTGTGTGATATTCCAATCTGATGAAAATAAAAAAAGCCGCAGCTGACCGGAGATGCGTTCCCTCTCATTCGCACATCTCCGGCAGGCGGTTTCCGTTTGGGGAACGGCAGCCGCACCACCCTCTCATTCGTGCGGCGCCGTGAAAGAAATTATCTCAGTTTATACGGTGCGGCGCTTCGGTTCTGTCTTGCTCAAACATATTCTCACCTGATGCGCAGCAGCTTGCCGCCCGATCTGCAATTATTATAACACAGTACCCCGCAAAAAAAAATAGGATATGTTCGCATATTTTTAACATATCCTATGATATTTATAAATTTCATGACAGAATAGGGCTCAGCCTGCGGTCTTGCCGCGGCGCCGCCACTGCTGGGGCGAGAGGCCGATCTGCTTCTTGAACTGCCGCGAAAAATGGACGCCGCTGCTGTATCCGCAGGCGAAGGCGATCTCCTCGACGGTCATCGCGGGAGTGCTGAGAAGCTGCTGTGCGCACTCCATGCGGCTCTGGATGACATCGCCCATGCAGGTGACGCCGAAGGCCTTTTTATAGAGCGCGTGCAGATAGGGCATACTGATATTGAGCATCCCCGCCATTGTTTTGAGCGTCCAGTTCCGCTGCGGCTGCGCATAGATCTGCCGGCGCAGGTCGAGCAGCTCCCGGTAATGCGGGATGCCGGCGGGATCGCTGCTTTGCATCTCAAAGACCTCGGAGAGCATGGCGCGGATGAGGAGCGTGGCGGTCTGGGCATTGCCGCCGCGATAAAAGCAGTCGGCCAGCAGCATGAAATACTGCGGCAGATCAATCTGGTCGCCGATGCTGATGAGCGTGTTGAACCGCACGGCGATCTCGGCGGAGAGAGGCTCGGTGCAGTCGAAGATCATCCAGTCGTTGACATAGTCGCTGCCCGCGGCGGTGTAATGCAGCGGGACATTGCGGTCGTAGAGGATGAAGGTCCCCGGCTCGACGGTCTGGACGGTTCCGCCGATGCGGAAGACCGCCGGCGACTTGACATAAAGCATGAGGTAGGCGTCAAAGCCCTGCGGCAGATCAAAGACAAAGCCCGCGTCGTGCCGGCAGGAGCAGCCCATGCGCTGAATTTCAAACATACCCCTTTTCCCCTTTCGCGCAGCCGTTCGTCCGGCCGCGCCTTTCTCTATCTATATTATATAACAGGTTTTTGCAAAAATGTCAAGAGGAAGAGCGCTTTTTGAATTTTGAATTCGGGATGCAGATTGACAGAGTTAGGAGTTCGGAACGAGGAGTGAGGAGTTTTTTGAATGCGGAATGCGGAATTGTTCCGAAAACCGAGAAGCAACGAAAAAGCAGCCCAGAGAGCGAAAGGAGGACAATAAAGGGGTTAAAGGTAAGGAAAGGGGAGCGCGAGGGGAAAACCTTAGGGGATAGGGGGAATGGAGCTGCGTCAGCAGCGTTTTTCCCCCTGTCCCCTGTGGTTCTCCCCTCGCATTCGCGCCCCACGGCCGGCAGTGCCCGCCTCCAATGATCTAAAGCTCTCCGGCAGCGGAGTAAAAACCGTATGTTTACTTCTTCCCGGCAGAATCATTCAGAATGAGGAGTTGTTCCAGGTATATCAAGAGTTTGGAACAACTCCACCCTCCTAGCTCCTAACTCCTCACTTTTCATTCCTCATTCCGCATTCCGAAGTTTGAAAATAAAAACTTCTCTCTCCCTCTTGACAAACCGTGCGGAATCTGTTATAATAGACAGGCTGGTGTAAAGGTCAAAAGCATGACAGCAGGAAGGCAGGCTTTAAAATGGCAAAAAATCTCGGCTATGTGCTGTTGCTGGACTGCTACGGCAGCCTGCTGACCGAAAAGCAGCGGCAGCTCCTCGAAGGCTATTACGACGAGGACCTCTCGCTGGCAGAGCTCGCGGAGCCGCTCGGCATCTCGAGGCAGGCGGTGCATGACAGCATCCGCCGCGGGGAACGCCAGCTCGAACATTACGAGGAACAGCTCGGGCTTGCGGCAAGGCTCAGTGCCTGCCGGCAGCTCTTTGAGGAAATTGAAGCGAAAAGCGCCGCGCTGGAAGAACCGGCCGCCGGCGAGATCGCTCAGATCGCAAGACGCGGCGTCAGAGCCGCGGTGTCATAACCAGTTTAAGAAGGAAGGAGCCGGCGTATGGCGTTTGAAGGATTGCAGGATAAGCTCGGTCAGGTGTTCCGGAAGCTCAGAGCCCGCGGCAAGCTGACAGAAGCAGATGTAAAGGAAGCCATGCGAGAGGTGCGCCTCGCCCTGCTCGAAGCGGATGTCAGCTACAAGGTCGTCAAGGACTTTGTCCGGCGCGTATCTGAGCGTGCGGTCGGAACCGAGGTGCTCCAGAGCCTCACGCCCGCGCAGCAGGTCGTTAAGATCGTCAACGAGGAGCTGATTGCTCTCATGGGCGACGGCAATGCGCGGCTGAATTTCGCCGCCAAGCCCCCGACGGTCGTCATGCTCTGCGGTCTGCAGGGCTCCGGTAAGACGACACACGCCGCAAAGCTCGCAAAGCTTCTCAAAAAAGAGGGGCATCACCCGCTGCTCGTCGCCTGCGATATCTACCGCCCGGCCGCGATCGACCAGCTCATCGTCGTCGGCGGCAAGGCCGATGTCAAGGTCTTTGAGCTCGGTCAGACCGATCCGGTCGAGATCGCCGTCAAGGGCGTGCGCTACGCAAAGGACAACAACCACGATGTCGTCATCCTCGATACCGCAGGACGGCTGCACATCGACGAAAAGCTCATGGATGAGCTGAAAAACATCAAGGCGGAGACGAAGCCGGACGAGATCATGCTCGTCGTCGATGCGATGACCGGTCAGGATGCCGTCAATGTCGCACAGGCGTTTGACGAGGCGCTGGGCATCACCGGCGTGCTGATGTCCAAGCTCGATTCCGATACCAGAGGCGGCGCGGCACTCTCCGTGCTGTCCGTCACGGGCAAGCCGATCAAGTTCGTCGGCATGGGCGAGAAGCTCGACGATTTCGAGCAGTTCCACCCCGACCGCATGGCGTCGCGCATCCTCGGCATGGGCGATGTCCTCTCCCTGATCGAAAAGGCGGAGGATGTCTACTCCAAGCAGGAGGCGGAGCGTCTGGCGCAGCGGCTTCAGGAGAGCAAGTTTGACATGGACGATCTGCTCGCGCAGCTCCGCCAGATCAAAAAGCTCGGCGACCTGAGAAAGATTGTCTCGATGCTGCCGGGCGTCAGCGGAAAGCTCGACCAGCTCGACCTCGATGACAGCGCCTTCGGCAAGGTTGAGGCGATGATTACCTCGATGACCAAAGCCGAGCGCGCAAAGCCCTCGATCATCAATCCCTCGCGCAAAAAGCGCATTGCAAAGGGCTCCGGCACCGAGGTGCAGGATGTCAACCGGCTGCTGAAGCAGTTTGACCAGATGCAGCAGATGATGAAGAAGATCGGCAAGGGCGGCAAGGGACTGTTCGGCAGACGCAAAATGCCGAAGATTGATCCTGCCATGCTCGAAGGTATGGGCGGCATGGGCGGCTTCCCCGGCTTCAAGAAGTGATTTGCCCGCCTGATGCGGGGCAGAGAGGAGCGCAGTCATGGACGGCTTCAGAAGAATTCTGCATCTTATCATCCCGGTGCTCTTTTGCCTGACGGGCGTGTTTGCAATTCTGACCGCCGTCATCGGCAGCCCGAAGAGCTACGAGGATAACCCGAAAATGCAGGCGAATCTCGAACGCTTCGGCAAGACGAAAATGCGCATCATACACGCGCTGATCGGCATTGGTATTCTCGCCTACGGCGGCTGGCTTCTGCACGGCTGGCTCTTTGTCCGGCAATGAATGCTTAGTTAGGAGTGAGGAGCTTTTTTGAATGCGAAAAGCGGCTCTTCCATTCCGAATTCCGGATTCCCAAAAAGCTTTCACCGCAGTGAATTGCTTGCTGCGTGGAATAGAATCACATCACATCATGGAGGTGAATTAGAAATGGCAGTGAAAATCCGTCTGAGAAGAATGGGTGCAAAGAAGGCACCGTTCTACCGCATCGTCGTCGCTGACGGCAGATATCCGAGAGACGGCCGCTTCATCGAGGAGATCGGCACCTACGATCCGACCCGTGAGCCGTCCGCAATCACGATTGATGCTGACAAGGCAAAAGCATGGCTTGCAAACGGCGCACAGCCGACCGACACCGTGCGCGTCATCCTGAAGAAGGAGGGTGTCCTGTAAGACACCGCCTTCTTCCCGCAACTCACTATCTTTTGGGAGATCATCATGAAAGAACTGTTATTTGCAATCGTAGAGGGCCTTGTGGCGGATCCGTCCGCCATTCAGATCACTGAGGACGAAGCGGATGATGAGGGCGTCATTGTCCTGCATCTGAGCGTCGCAGCGGATGATATGGGCAGAGTTATCGGCAAGCAGGGCAGAATCGCAAAGTCGATCCGCACGCTGATGCGCGCAGCCGCCGCCCGCGAAAACAAGAAGGTTTCCGTGGAAATCGACTGACCTCTCGATCAGACGGGGCGCAGCACGGGGTTCTGTGCGTGCTCCCTATGCTGAACAAATTGTGGCAGCAAAGCAACAAAGGGGGCGCTCTCTCACAGACGGGGCGCTCTCTTTCCTTGTCCCGGCGAATCCGGAGAATCGGTGGGGAGTGAGGAATTATGCATTCAGAAAGAAAGGAGACCGAATATCATGCGTGTTATCACCGGAAGCGCCCGCGGCAGAAAGCTGCTGACACCGGAAGGGCTGGATACCCGCCCGACAACCGACAAGGTCAAGGAGGCAATCTGCTCGGCGCTGCAATTTGAGTTTTCGTCCGCAGCGGTGCTCGACCTCTTTGCCGGCAGCGGCCAGATGGGCATCGAGGCGCTGTCCCGCGGCGCAAGATCCGCCGTGCTGACCGACCGCAATCCGCGGGCCGTGCGCTGCATCACGGAGAATGTCAAAGCTTGCGGCTTCTCGGACATTGCCGCCGTTTATCAGACCGACGCCGCCGCCTTTCTGCAGCGGACGGTTGACCGCTTTGACATCGCCTTTCTGGATCCGCCCTATCACAAGGGCTTTCTGCCGGAAATCCTGCCGATGCTCGCGCCGAAAATGTCAAAAAACGGCATAATTGTCTGCGAACATGAGCCGGAATTGAAATTACCGGAACAAATTCTTGAATTTCACTTGCAAAAGCAGAAAAAGTATGGTAAAATAACAGTGTCTATCTATCGCATTCCGGAAACGGAAGCCGAGGGCTCGGAAAGGGGATGACATCCATGCCGGAAACCAGACGCCGCATAGCGGTCTGTCCCGGAAGCTTCGATCCCGTGACCTACGGACATCTCGATATCATCAGCCGCGCATCCCGGCTCTTCGACAGAGTCATCGTGCTGGTCTCCACCAACATCGACAAGCGCCCGTCCTTCACGCTGACGGAACGGCTCCTGATGATCGAAAAGGTCACGGCACAGTATCAGAATGTTGTGGTCGATATTCTGGAGGCGGAGCTGCTTGCGGATTATGTCCGCAGAGTCGGCGCCGATGTGATTGTCAAAGGTCTGCGCGCCGTCACGGACTTTGAATACGAATTTCAGATGGCACTTGGAAACCGGAAGCTCTGCCCCGAAGCGGAGACCGTGTTCCTCACGACTTCTGCGGAGAATATGTATTTAAGCTCCAGCATTGTCAAGCAGATCGCCGTATTCGGCGGCGATATCAGCAGCTTTGTCCCGGCGGAGATTCTGCCGGTCATCGAATCCCGCCTGCGGCGCCTGCCCGCCCCCAGTGAGGTCGATCCCGAAACAAGGGCACGGCTTGTGCAGCAGGTACAGCAATTTGCAAAAACAATCGGAAAGGATGAAAACCATGAATGTATTTGATATTCTCGACGAAATCGACGATATGCTGGAGCATTCCAAGGCGTTCCCGTTCGCCGCACACAAGGTCGTCATCGACGGCGACCGCCTGCGTGAGCTGGTCAACGATATCCGCCTCTCGATGCCGAAGGAAATGAAGCGCGCACAGACCATCGACTATGACTGCGACCGCATCATGAAGGAAGCACAGAGCAATGCTGAAACCGTCATCCGCGACGCCGAGGACCGTGCGAAGATCGTGGTCAAGGAAGCGGAAACCCGCGCAAAGGCAATGGTCTCTGAGAGCGCCGTGCTGACCGAGGCGAAGAAGAAGGCACAGGAGGCTCTGACGCGCACCAAGACGCGCTGCGAGGAAACCAAGCAGGCGACCGCTGCGTATGTGTCGCAGTCGCTGATGCAGACCGAGTCGCAGATCAAGGAGCTTCTGGCACAGATTCAGAAGGAACGTGCAATTTGGGACAAGCACTGAGGAACAGACGCAGGATTCCGGCTCCGGTTCTGCTGCTGATTGCAGCGACCGTGCTGTGGATGGCACTGATCTTCGCCTTTTCCGCGCAGAATGCACTGGAGTCCGGAGATGTGAGCAGCCGCCTGCTGCGGCGGGTGCTCGCCTTTGTCACGCCCGGATGGAAAACGATGTCAAAGGGACAGCGTGCAAGAATGGTCATGGCCTGTCACAGTCTGTTCCGCAAGCTCGGACATTTTACGGAATATGCCGTGCTGGGCGTCTTTCTGACGCTGCTGTTCCGGCGAAAAAAAGAGCAGCAGCCGGTCTGGAACCGGCTGCCGCTTCTGATTGCACTGCTTTATGCGGCTTCAGACGAGCTGCACCAGCGGTTTGTGCCGGGCAGATCCTGTGAGCTGCGGGATGTTCTGATTGATTTTTCCGGTGCGCTGCTGGGTTATCTGATCTGCAGCGGCATTCTGCTGCGTCAGCGGAAGCGGCAGGCTGCGGAGACCGCGCTTCAATAGCCCTCCGGCAGCGATTCGGTGAGGGAATCGTCGTTGTCGATCCATTCGGAGGTTTCGATGATGCGGTAACGGTCGTTTTCGTCCCGCGTATAGACGCGCACGATGCCGGCATTGAGGATCAGGCGCTTGCACATGGAGCAGGGCTCCACGGCGCCGTCGAGCTCGCCGGTTTTTGCATCGTGACAGGCGAGGAACAGCTCTGCACCGAGCAGGTCGGCGCGGCTTGCGCTGATGATGGCATTCGCCTCGGCGTGGACGCTCCGGCAGAGCTCATAGCGCTGACCGCGCGGCACACGGAGCCGTTCGCGGTTGCAGAAGTCGAGGTCGGAGCAGTTTTTTCTGCCGCGCGGTGCGCCGTTGTAGCCTGTGGAGATGATCTCGTCGTGCTTGACGATGATCGCGCCGAATTTCCGGCGCAGACAGGTGCTGCGGGCGCAGACCGCCTCTGCGATGTCGAGGTAATAGTTGATTTTATCACGGCGTTCCATGCAAAAGCCCCCTTCGGCAGTTTGATTTCCTCTATTATATCACAACGCCCCGAAAAATGCAAGTACGCGGGGAATGGCGTGCGGCAGGCGCGGCGTTGTTCCGGTGAATGCGGCGTTCGCAGGCAGGAGTGAGGTGCTTTTGAATGAAAGTGAATGGAGTGAAACGATGCTGAATCTGACTGATATGCAAACCGTCCGCGCATTGGCAAAACGCCATGCGTTTTCTTTTTCCAAGGGACTCGGCCAGAACTTCCTGATTGATCCGGAGGTCTGCCCGGCGATTGCGGAATACGGCATCCCCTCGCCGGCGTGCGGCGTCCTGGAAATCGGAACGGGCTTCGGCGTCCTGACACAGCAGCTTGCCCTGAAATCGGAGCAGGTGGCAGCCGTCGAGCTGGACAGAAGACTGCAGCCCGTGCTCGCGGAAACACTCAGGGGCTTTGAGAACATCACCGTCATCTGGCAGGACATCCTGAAGGTGGATCCGGCCGAATTTGTCAGAGAACAGTTTGGCGGGCGCGAGGTCTGCGTCTGCGCGAATCTGCCGTACTACATTACCTCGCCCGTGCTGATGCACCTGCTGGAATCCGATGCGAAATTCCGGAGCATCACGGTCATGGTGCAGAAGGAGGCGGCAGAGCGGCTCTGTGCGGAGATCGGCAGCCGGAAGGCGGGCGCGGTTACGGCGGCGGTGCAGCTGCGCGGCCGGGCAGAGCTGATGTTCCATGTGCCGCGGACGGCATTTTTCCCGGCGCCGAAGGTCGATTCGGCGGTGATCCGCATTACGCCGCATGAGGTTCCGCCCTGCACGCCGGAGGAATTAAAGCGGGTGCTGAATGTCGTCAAGGCAGGCTTTGCGCAGCGCCGCAAGACGGCTGTCAATGCGCTGGCCGGCGGACTGTCGCTGGACAAGGAAACGGTAACGGCGGCGCTGAGGGCGTGCGGATGCAGTGAGACGGTACGGTTTGAGCAGCTGGACATGGAGACGCTGCTGCGGCTCTGTGAGGCACTGGCCGGCAGTGCCGGAATCCAATGACCTAAAGCCCGCCGGAAACGCCCGCAAATCATTTTCGCCTTTCTCCTCCATTGCACAAAAGACAAAAGTGCTCCATTTCAGCTTCTCGTAAAACGCCGGCTTATG
>JAILIG010000038.1 GCA_024695445.1 Oscillospiraceae bacterium | reverse complement strand
CCTCGGTCTACGGCTACGAGAACATCCTTCGTTCAAGGCTGCAAAGCATCATGGACGTCGACATTCACGATCTTGACAGCTTCACTTTACAGAAGGCAATCAACGACGAAGCATTGACAAAAAGCCGCAAGACAATTGCCGAAGCGAAGAACCTGATCGTCGCCGCCATGAAAATGTACGGCGTGAGACCGGACTTCGATGTAACTTTGCCGCCGAAAGTGCCGAAGATGAAAGAGCTGCCGACCGCAGCACAGGTCATCCACATGGTTCACGGTACGGAGATCGAGCTTGCTTGTCTGCTGGCGATGTGGCTCAGTCTCAGAATGAGCGAAGTGCGCGGTTTGCAGTTCGGTGACATCAAAGACGGTGTTCTGACGATTCAGCGCAGCAAGCTGCATCTCGGCAGCGAAGATGTGATTCGGAATCTGAACAAGACCTACAATTCGACAAGAAGGCTTGTTGTTCCGGAATACATTCAGAAGCTGATCGACGCGGTGCCGCACGAATCGGAGACAGACTTTATCGTTCCGCTGGGATACAAGTACATCAAGGATCATCTGAAGAAGCTGACAAAAGCGAACGGATACGATCTGTCGTTCCATGATCTGCGGCACTTGAACGCTTCGATCATGCTATTGCTCGGCATCCCGGACAAGTACGCAATGGAGCGCGGCGGGTGGTCGAGCAACAGTGTGTTGAAGCGTGTCTATCAGCACACATTCTCCGTGGAGCGCAGACAAGTTGACGAACGGATCGACGGATTCTTCAATGATCTGTTGAGAGACAGAGGGCTTTGACACCCTCTCCGCGGGCAAAAGTTCTCCATCAGTTCACTTTTTTGAGAATCAAGGCTGCGAAAACCGCTAAGAATGGGCAATCTTGAATGCCGGGCGAGGGGCGGCGCCCCTCATCGCCGCCCGCAGGCGGCAAAACGCTCCGGACCTAAAAAAGGGCCCCGCCAAGGGGAGTGAATTGCCGCGCAGCGGTAAGAGGGGGACGCCCTGCGAGAGAGGGCGCCCCTCCTTTTTTTTGATCGCATCCGCAAAGCGGATACTTTGTTCTCCGTAAGCCGGCACTGCCGGCGTGTCTTCCTTCCCTGCCGCCTTGACTTCAAAGCCGGTGTATGGTATAATAAAAATGCCGCTTGCGGCAAAGACAGAAAAGGGAGGCACCGAGTCATGAAACCGGTATGCTTTGTGATTTCACCGATTGGGGAAGCGGGTTCCAAGATCCGCGAAAATGCAGATGATCTGCTGGAATTCATCATCCGTCCCGCACTGGAAATCTTCGATTTCAATGTCGTGCGCGGCGATCACCGCTCCGAGACCAACCAGATTGATGTCGATGTCATCCAGATGGTGCAGGACGCCGATCTCTGCATTTGCGACATCACCGGCCATAACCCGAATGTCATGTACGAGCTCGGCCGGCGTGACGAGACGATGAAGGATGTCATCGTGATGAAAAAAGCGGGCGAGCCGCTGCCGGTCGATCTCGGCAGCCGCCGCTGCATCGAATATGACCTCTCGACGCCGCGCACCGCGAAGGATGCGCAGCAGCAGATCCGCAATTTCGTCGAGCCGATGATTGCACGCGGCTTTGACAGCAGCGGGCGCGCGACCTCTCTGCGCGATATGCACGCCTCGATTGACCGTCTGGAGCGCAAGATCGACGCGCTCAGCAAGGAGCTGAAGCGCACGGCGCCTGCCGCCTCGGCGATTCCCGCCGTCGCTGCCGCATCCGCCGCGGATTTCGGCGGCCTGACACCGATGCAGGCCTTTAAGGTTGCGATGAAAAAGCGGGACCTCGCCCTCGCAGAGCGTGCGATGTCGGCGCTCCGGCAGACGATGGATCATTTCCGCTTTCTCGACCAGATCGTCGAGCGCGTGGCGGTGCTCGGCTCCGATACCGCCGGAAACAACCTCATCGCGTGCTATCAGGAATTCATGGATTCGGAGCGGCCGGTCGCGGAAAAGCTGGACTACATGGGCTGCCTGATTTCCTACGCGGGCAAAAAGGACCGCGAGCAGGAGATTCTGGAGCAGACCGAGGCCGTTGCGGAGCAGCTTCTGGCGCAGAACGACCTGACCGACGCACAGCGCGCATATGTCTACAACCAGACGAACCGCGTGTACTGGGGCGTATATCTCAATACGGGCGACGAGACATGGCGGCAGAAGTCGCTCAATGCGCTGCAGCTTGCGATCGAATTCAACCCGACCGATCCGTCCTATCACTTCAATCTTGCGCTGACGCAGGAGCAGCATGACAGTGACGCCGCGCTGGATGCGATCGAGAAGTGTCTGGCGCTGCAGCCGGAGGGGCGCGCGGACGAGGACCATCTTTCGAAGGCGTACCGGATGTTCCGTGCGGCAAACGATCCGCGGGCATTTGATGTGCTGGAGTGGCTGCGCCAGATCAACCCCGCTTTGGCGGACTATCTGGAGAACTACAATCAGTGACGGCTGCGCCGGCAGGGCATACAATTCTGACCTTGATGCGGAAAGGTCCTTGTGCGAAATGCTAGTTTTGAAAAACTTGGGGGGAATTGCTTGCAATTACCCCCTGCTTTATGATATAATACTTAGTTGAAGTGAGGTGTTGCATTATGCCAAAAAGAAATGATATCCACAAGGTTCTCATCATTGGTTCCGGTCCGATCATCATCGGACAGGCGTGCGAATTCGACTACTCCGGTACGCAGGCGTGCAAAGCGCTCCGCAAGCTCGGATACGAAATCGTGCTGGTCAATTCCAACCCCGCAACGATTATGACAGACCCTGATGTCGCGGATGTGACCTACATCGAGCCGCTCAATGTCGAACGGCTGACGGAGATCATCCGCAAGGAGCGTCCGGATGCCCTGCTGCCGAATCTCGGCGGACAGTCCGGTCTGAATCTCTGCTCGGAGCTCGACAAGGCCGGCGTGCTGAAGGAGTACGGCGTCGAGGTCATCGGCGTGCAGGTCGATGCGATCGAGCGCGGCGAGGACAGAATCGAGTTC
>JAILIG010000112.1 GCA_024695445.1 Oscillospiraceae bacterium | reverse complement strand
AATGTCATCTGTCTGCAGGCGGCCGATCTCAACAATCCGGCGAATATGTGGAACAAGTTCACGCTCACCAATCTGAATCTGGTGGATGGCGAGTATCCGGATAACCAGACTGTCATTGTGAATGTTGACATGACGGGCTCGGACGGCGTCTGGATCAAGGATGATTTCATCAAGTATGTCACCGTAAACGGCGAAGCACTGACCAACGGCGAAACACAGGCGCTGACACAGGGCGTCAATGTGCTCTACAACTTCTACACGAATGATGAAGGTGTTACGCCTTATGTCAAGATGCAGAAGTCCATTGGCTGTATGCTGGCTCCGGGCTGCATCTTCGATGCAACCTCCGTGGACGGCAACATCATCGCAGACTATATCATCGTGACAAACGAAACACACATGGCGTTCTTCCGGAACCCGGTCATCAAGACAAACGAAATCAAGATTACCGGCGCAAAGAAGTGGGGCGACCATGAACCGCACGCGGACGATACCGTGAAGCTGACCCTGTACCGTACCCTGCAGAAGGGAATGTCAACGGACGATGTGGTCGGCATTGCCGAAAAGGGCAGCGGCTATCTCGCGGAGAAGTTTGCGGATATTCTGAGAAAACCCGCTGGTGCGACCAAGACCTTTAAGCTGAACGACGAAAATGCGGAGGCACAGGGCACGACCGTCCTGAAGAAACAGGGCATCGGCGGCGCCGTGCTGTTCAGACGCACGACGGATTCCGAAACCGGTGCGACCTATGTCTCCAGTACACTGGACGACGGAACATACCGCCTGCTCGTCACCACGCGCACGGGCTTCGGTATGGGTGCGACCAGCACCGTAACGGTGTACGATCTGGCTGTCGAAGGCGGAAAGCTGGCTGCAATCCGCGAAATGGTTTCTACTGACGGAGAGACCTACACCGTCAAGAGTGAGATCAAGGCACAGGAAGCCGAGAAGGTTGACGGCCCGGTCGAAGTCAATGCCGGCACCGGATGGAAGTATGAGTGGACCGGCCTTGCAAAACTCAACAGCGAAGACTTCCCATACTATTATTATATCAAAGAAGAACCGGTGGAAGGTTTCGCAGCCAGCTACGACGGCAACGGAGCAGCTTACGGCAACCGCACCATCACCGTCACAAATGATTCTGACACTGACGGCATCTCGTTCCGCAAGATCACCGATGCAAAGAGGATTGTCAGAAATGAAGACGGCTCGGCTTCCATTGAAACAGCCGGCGAGCGCATCTTCGGCGTGACGCTTCGCCTGACGCTGACCACTCCGGCCAACGAAGGCGACACGCTGAGAGACCTCGGCTCGACCTATGATGAAAGAGGGATGGGCGCGGCAAGAGCGAGGGGCTATGAGCTTTCGGACGATGCAATGTCCGTGACCTGGACAACGCGGTATAAACCGGGTACGACCGAGGTCGAGGACATCCGCTTCAGAAAGAATCCTTCTTATTTCCGTGACAAGAACCTGCCGGACGGCACTTATCTGCTGGAAGAGGTTTCTGCACCGAGCGGCTACTCGAAAATGACACCGGTCACGGTTGTCATTGAGAACGGCACGGTCAAGCAAGCTTCCGCGCAGAACACGGCCAAGTCCGTGACGGCAGTCAACAAGCGCTTCACGGTCGGCATCCGCAAGGTCAAGCCGGTCACCGATCCGATGACGGGCAGAAGCGCTGACACACCGGTTCCGGGTGCGGTGCTGACGCTGACCGGCGTCAGTGCGGAAGACGGCCAGCCGGTTGATTTCGATGCGGCAGGTGTGGCCGCACGCGACAGCCAGCTGTTCTATACGGACAACGGTCGTCCGTTCAATGACCACGAAGCACCGCAGGCAGTTGCGGAGAATGTCATTCCTGACACCGATCCGTCTGCAACGGTCTTTGAGTGGACCTCGATCGGCAGCGCGGTCATCTTCGTTGATCTGCCGGCGGGTACTTACACGATTCACGAGAAGGTCACGCCGAACGGCTATCAGACCGCAGAGGACAAGACCTTCAAGGTCGGCAAGGATGCCGACGGCTTCCCGATTCTCGAAGAGGGCAAGGACGAGGGCGCCTTCTACGATCAGGTTTCGCTTCTTGACAAGCAGGAAACCATCGAGCTGAGCAAGCAGGATCTGGCGGGCGTGCCGGTTGACGGCGCAAAGTTCCGCCTGACCTCCAAGAGCGGCGCTTCTCTGGACGGCGTTCAGATCAAGACGCCGATGAGCAGACTGGGCGATGAGGTCACGACGGAAATCGTCGATGACGGCGACGGCGATCCGCACAACGACAAGGCTGTGAAGATCAAGGCGTCGGGCAGCTTCAGTGTGCGCGGCAATACCTTTAATGATGTGACGATCAACGGCACCAAGATCAACCCGGAGCCGGTACTCAACAAGTATCTGGTTGAGGGTCTGACCTCGGACGGCGAAATCGTCATCACCGGCCTCTGCGACGGCGCCTATGTCGTCACGATGGAGGACGGAACCGAGTACCACATCCGTGCGGACTATGATCGGCCGGGCATTACCTCGGTCAATAAGATCGAGCAGGCAACTGTCACGGACGGCGCCGTGGCGGTCACGGCGGGCGATGTCTCCTTCCTGAATCTCGCAGACGGCGAGTATGAGCTGGAAGAAAAGGCAGCACCGTCGGGCTACGATGTCGTCAGCAAGTTCGGCTTTACGGTCGCGGACGGCAAGGTCAGCAACATCGACAAGACCGCAGTCACAACCGGCGATGTCGAAATCGGCGATCTGCTGGACAGCGAGGGCAACCCGGTCCGGAAGGATGCCGAGGGCAGCTTCGTCAAGGAGAATGCGGACGGCAAGCTCGTGAAAACGGATGCGTTCGGTACGATCCTGACAAATGAATCCGGCGAGCAGATCGAGGCAGTCGGCGAAGTCACGACGGTCAAGGATCCGTCCAGAATTGTTGTCAAGGACGACAAGGCGGGCCTTGCGATCAGCAAGACCGACATCGCGGACAGCGAGGTGCTGGAAGGCGCCGAGATGACGCTGGTGCTCGTCGCCGCAGATGATGCGGATGCAGCGCTCGATGCAAAGAACGCCGATGACGAGTACAAGATTACCGTTACAAACGCGAAGGACGACGCGGTGGAGAGAACTGCGGATACTATTAAATGGTTCTCCTCTGACAAGGATGTCGTCATCCGCAATCTGCCGGACGGCGAGTACAAGCTGACGGAGGTCGGCGCACCGGACGGCTTCACCAAGGTCACTTCGAGCTTCACCTTTAAGATGAAGGACGGCGTGATTGATACTGCTTCCGTTGAGGCAGTCACGGACGGCGAGACTGAGATCATCGGTCTGGGCGAGAAGAAAGATGAGGACGGCAGCACGGTCACGGACAACATGAAGATCGTGGTGCGCGACAGCATCTCGACTGTCTCAATCAGCAAGTCTGACATGGGCGGCGAGGTGCTGGAAGGCGCCGAGATGACGCTCAGACTGGACAAGGCGCTGAAGAACAGCGACGCCAAGCTGAACGAAAAGGACGGCGACGGTAACTACAAGCTGACCGTCGAGAACACCAAGTACGGTGTGCAGCGCACCGACAATACCATTACATGGACATCCGCGAGTGTGGATGCTCTGATGAAGGGACTGCCGGACGGCGAGTATACCCTGATTGAGAACGCGGCACCGGATGGCTTCACAGTCGTGACGGAGTTCAGGTTCAAGATCGAAGACGGCGAGATCACCGAGCTGGCACAGCCTGCCACAACCGGTAAGACTGCCTACGGCACGAAGACGGACGCAGACGGCAACGAGGTCGAGGATCACTCCAAGCTGATCGTCATGGACGAGGCCTCCAGGGTGTCGATCACCAAGAAGGACATCGCAAATGACGATACGCTGGAAGGCGCAAAGCTGATTCTGACGCTGGCAGAGCCGGCTGAGACCACCGCGGATCTGAATGCCGTGAACAGTGAAGGCACTTACACGGTGGCGGTCAGCGGCACCAAGGGCGATGCTGACAGATCCAAAACAAACCAGATTATCTGGTATTCCTCCGACACAGACACGGTGATTACCGGTCTGCCGGACGGCACCTACACGCTGGAAGAAACTGCCGACGAAGGCACGACCTTTAAGGCAGCAAACGGCAAGACCTATGATGTGCTGAAATCGAACATCACCTTTGTGATCGAAAACGGCAAGGTCGTCAAGTCTTACCGCACCGGCGGCGACGGCACCGAGCTGGACAGCTACGGCGCCGAGAGCAAGGATGCCGGCTATTACCGCACCGGCGACGCCTTTACGGTCGCGGATGCGGAGCATCACGAGGACACGATTACCATTGACAAGAAGATGGTGGGCGGCGAGGACATTCCGGAGGCAAGCGGCAAAGCGCATTTCTATCTCTTCTCGACGGGAACCCGCGAAGAAGTGAATGAGGAAGGCGATACAGTTCGGGTATCCGTTCTGAAGGATGTTCTGGTCGGCGATTCCAGTGAGCCGGCAAAGGTCGGCAAGCTGACCGGCGACGACGCTGCACTCGGCTACTACATCGAGTTTGACGGCAACAGCGCCAAGCTGACCGGTCTGGCCGAGGGCGATTACACGCTGCGTGAGGTGTTCGCACCGGACGGCTTCACTGTCGTGTCTGACTTCAGCTTCCACATTGATTCGACCGGCGTGATTACGAAGGTCGGCGCCGTGACAAACGGCAAGGCAACCAAGAATGCGGACGGCACTGTCCTGACCGTCGAGGACAACATCTCGACTGTCTCGATCAGCAAGTCCGACATGGGCGGCGAGGTGCTGGAAGGCGCCGAGATGACGCTCAGACTGGACAAGGCACTGAAGACTGACGGTGCAGTGCTGAATGCAAAGGACGACGAAGGCAATTACAAGCTGACCGTCGAGAACACAAAGGGCGATGTGACGCGCACCGACAAGACCATTACATGGACATCCGCCGCTACGGATGCTCTGATGAAGGGACTGCCGGACGGCGAGTACACGCTGATTGAGAACGCGGCACCGGACGGCTTCACGGTCGTGACGGAGTTCAAGTTCAAGATTGAAAACGGCGAGATCACCGAGCTTCAGCAGCCTGCCACAACCGGTAAGACGGCATACGGCAAGAAGACTGTGGACGGCAAGGAGGTCGAGGATCATTCCAAGCTGATCGTCATGGACGCACCCTCCAAGGTGTCGATCACCAAGAAGGACATTGCAAATGACGATACGCTGGAAGGCGCAAAGCTGATCCTGACTTTGGTCACGCCGGACGAAACCGGAGCAGTTCTGAATGCAAAGAACGACGACGGCACCTACAAGATTCAGGTTACCGGCACGAAGGGCGATGCAGACAGAACCAATGCAGACCGGATTATCTGGTATTCCTCCGATGCAGACGCGGTGATTACCGGTCTGCCGGACGGCACCTACACGCTGGAAGAAACTGCCGACGAAGGCACGACCTTTAAGGCGGCAAACGGCAAGGTTTACACGGTGCTGTCCACCTCGATCACCTTTGTGATCGAAAACGGCAAGGTCGTGAAGTCGTATCTGACGAAGGACGACAGCAAGACCGAGCTGAGCCAGTCCGGCACAGAAGCCGGCTACTACCGCGACGGCGACGCAATCACTGTGGCAGACGCCGAGAAGACCGTCACGATCGACAAGAAGGCAGTCGGCGGCGAGGACATCCCGGAGGAAAAGGGCAAGGCAACCTTCCGCCTGTACGCGGAGGATGAGGATGCGCTGAGCAAAATCACCGTCAAGGATCAGACCACTGAGGTCAAGACCGACGAAAAGACTGGCAAAAAGTACATTGAGTTCGAGGGCAACTCCGCAGAGATGAAGGGCCTGTCGGACGGCAAGTACGAGCTGGAAGAGACATTTGCACCGAAGGGCTACGAGGTCGTTTCGACCTTCGGCTTTGAGGTGAAGGACGGCGAAGTCGTCAGCGTGGACAAGCCCGAAACCAGCGGCGATGCCTATGTCGATGAAAACGGACACCTGGTTGTCGAGGACGATCTGAAGCACGAGGAAACGACCACTGCGGAGGAAACGACCACGACCGCTGAGGAAACCACGACGACTGAGGAAACCACGACGACTGAGGAGACCACGACCGCCGAGGAAACCACCACTGCCACCGAGGAGACATCCTCGACGACAGAGGAAACCACGACGGTGACCACCGAAATCACCACAATTCCGGAGGAAACTTCTACCGCGACGCAGGAAACGACAGAGACGACTGAAGTGACCACCGAAACTGCGACCGAGACCACGACGACGACCGAGACGACAACCGCTGCCGAGGAGACGACTTCGACGACCGAAGAAACTACGACGCTGGCGTTTGAAACGACCACATCGTCCGAGGAAACGACCACGCAGTTTGAGACCACGACCACCGAAGAAACCACAACCTCCGAGGAGACCACGACGGCTTCTGAGGAGACGACAACTTCCGAGGAAACGACAACGGCTTCTGAGGAGACGACGACTGCTGAGGAAACCACGACGGCTTCCGGCGAGACGACGACTTCTGAGGAAACCACGACGGCTTCCGGCGAGACGACGACTGCTGAGGAGACCACGACGGCTTCCGGCGAGACGACGACTGCTGAGGAGACCACGACGGCTTCCGGCGAGATGACGACTGCTGAGGAAACCACAACGGCTTCTGGCGAGACGACGACTGCTGAGGAGACCACGACGGCTTCCGGCGAGACGACGACTGCTGAGGAAACCACGACGACTTCTGACGAGACGACGACTGCTGAGGAAACCACGACGGCTTCTGACGAGACGACGACCGCTGAGGAGTCCACCACAGTTTCTGAGGATACGACGACTGTCACCGGCGACACCTCTACCGTGACCGAGGATACGACCGATACCACCGCGGAAACCACCACGGCAACGGTCGAAATCACCACCACGACGGAGGAATCGACCACCGCAGAAGAAACGACGACCGCTGAGGAGTCCACGACGGTTTCCGGTGAGACCACGACCGTGATCGAGGACACCACCACCGCTTTCGACGAGACAACCACTGCCACGGCGGAAACGACGGAGACGACCGAGACCGAGACCGCGACAACCGAAATCACCACGACCACCGGCGAAACCACCACGGCCTCCGGCGAAACCACAACGGCTTCCAACGAGACCACCACGGCCTCCGGCGAGACCACCACGGCCTCCGGCGAGACCACCACGGCTTCCGGCGAGACCACGACGGCCTCCGGCGAGACCACCACGGCTTCCGGCGAGACCACCACGGCCTCCGGCGAGACCACGACGGCTTCCAACGAAACCACGACGGTTTCCAACGAGACCACGACGGCTTCCAACGAAACCACGACGGCCTCCAACGAGACCACGACGGTTTCCAACGAGACCACCACGGCCTCCGGCGAGACCACGACGGTTTCCAACGAGACCACGACGGCTTCCAACGAAACCACGACGGCTTCCAACGAGACCACGACGGCTTCCAACGAAACCACGACGATTTCCAACGAGACCACGACGGCTTCCAACGAGACCACCACGGTTTCCAACGAGACGACTGTGACGACGGATCAGACGACCGTGCCGGCAGATACCACGACGGCGACCGTGGACACCACCGTTACCACAACGGAATCCACGACCGAAGTCACGGAGATCACCACGACCGCTGAGACCACGACGACGGAAATCGACACCACCACGGCGATCGACGAGACCACCACAGTCTCCGATGAGACCACGACCGCTTCTGTCGAGACCACAACTGCGAACACCACAACAGTTCCGGTTGACACGACTGCGGAGACCACCACTGTAACCGAGGATACCACTGTGACCACCACAGCGGAGACCACGACTGCAACGACCTCCGAGACGACGACGACCGAGGCAACGACCACTGTGTCCACGACTGAGGCAACGACCACCGAGTCTACGGATGTCGAGACTACGACCGAGGCCACGACCACCGTGTCCACGACTGAGGCAACGACCACCGAGTCTACGGATGTCGAGACTACGACCGAGGCAACGACCACTGTGTCCACGACCGAGGCCACGACCACCGTGTCCACGACCGAGGCAACGACCACCGTTGTGACCACGACCGAGGCAACGACCACTGTGTCCACGACTGAGGCAACGACCACTGTGTCCACGACTGAGGCAACGACCACCGTTGTGACCACGACCGAGGCAACGACCGTTGTGACCACCACCGAGGCGACCACCACTGTGACCACCACAGAGTCCACGGCTGATGTCACCACGACCGAGGCAACGACAACCGTGACCACCACGGAGTCCGTGCCGGATGAGTCCACCACGACCAGCACCAGCGCAACCGATGATACCGGCAACTGGAACTGGAACGATACGGACACCACCGAGCAGACGACGGAGACCGCAACGGAAACCACGACTGCGGAATCCATGACCACCGGCGAAGAGAGCACGACTGAGACGGAGACCACGGCTTCGACCGGTTCTACGAATCCGCCGAGCTCCGGTGAGAGCACGACCACGCCTTCGGGCGGCGTTCGCACCGGCGAGTCGGTCCCGACCGCACTGATCTTTATGACGATCGGTATGGGCCTGATCGGCTTTGCGGCACGCAAGCGCAGAAGCGAGGATGAAGAGGCATAATGCCGGACGCATCCTGAGCAAGCAACAAAAAAACAGCGGCTGTCAGAAATGACAGCCGCTGTTTTTGTCTGCTGATGAAGTTTTGACAGAGAACGGGGCGCCGGACCGCAGTTACTCGCAGTATTTGACGAGCGCCTGCACAATCTCCGGATACATGAAAATCGAGTCGCCGCGTGCGAGCAGGCCGAAGTTTTCGCCGGTGCCGAGGAAGGCGTTATTGTCCCACCAGCAGCAGCTTATGCCTCTTGCGCGTGCCGCCGCGACATAAAATGCGGAAAACTGCACCCGCGCTTCGAGGTTTTCCTTGTTCCGTGCGCCGAATTCGCCGATCAGCACCGGAATGCCGTTCATCACGAAGGTTGCGTACAGCTCATCCATGAAGCTCGTGATCTGATTGACATCGGCGCCGCTGTTCAGTGAAAAATCCTTTGTGCCCGCAGCATTGAGCGCGAAGTCGTAGGGCGTGTACGCATGAACCGAAACGATCACGCGGTTTGCCGGATCGTCCGGGAGCTGAAAGCCGGGATTCAGTGCGCCCTCCGCCGAGGCAGCATAGCCCGGGCAGAGCAGATACCGCGTCTCATTGTTTCCGCCGGCGCCGCGGACGGTGTCCACAAAGAGCTGATTCAGCTCGTTGATGCAGCGCACGGCGTCCTGACACTCAGCGCTGTTTTTGTCGAGCCACCACTCGAATTTGGAATCGGCCAGACGGGGCTCGTTGAGTGATTCGAGGATCAGGTGCTCGTCGTAATCGCGGAAGATCTCGGCGATCTGCTGCCAGACGGCGCCGAGGAACTGCCTGGACCGTCCGAGATTTGCGGTGTCCGGATAATACCCCTCGCTGCCGACATCGTGATGCGTGTTGATGATGACATAGAGATCGCAGGCGCGGCACCAGTCGGCAACCTCTTTGACACGCGCCATCCACTGCGCGGAGATCCGGTTGTCCGCGTCCACATGATTGTGCCACGAGACCGGAATGCGCACCGTCCGGAAGCCGGCCGCCTTGATTGCGGCGATGTTTTCGGGCTTCGTCACGGCGCCGCACCACGCCCCCTCATATTTCATTTCGTCGCTCAGTCCGGGGACATCGTAGGCATCAAAGGCGTTTCCGAGATTCCAGCCGAGCTTCAGATTTTTGATGAACTGCACATTCTCACGCTCCGGTACTGCATAATGATCGACGCTGACCTCAGCGGGAACCAGCGGACTCGGCGTACCGAGCACATTTTCCGGAATCGTGAATTCCGGCAAGGCGGGCTTTTCGGTGCCGCCGGAGACAGAAGAACTGTCCTTTCTGCACCCTGCCCCCAGCAGCAGAGCGGATGCTGCAAGCACCGCCCCGAGCCTTCGGATCAGTTTCATGGTAACCATTCCCTCTTTATCCTGTATATTTCACCGGACAGCACCCGAACAGCCGGCCGGTACCTTTCAGTATACCATTCCGCAGCGAAAAAGTCAAGCGCCGCGGCCGCCGGAACGGTCTGAAAAAGAGGGGCGTTCCCGCGGATCATCCGCGGCTGCGGCGCAAAAAGCGGTTGACATCTTCCGCGGGATGTGATATAATTTTAAGAAGTATATCCGCGCCGGAATCCCGGCACAGAAAAGAAATACGCGCAGAAAGGATTTGCAATGCCATATACCTATCTCATCGCCATTTTGCTGCTGCTCTGCTGCTCCGCACTGTTTTCCGCGTGCGAAACGGCATTTTCGTCAGTCAACAAGATCCGGCTGAAGCACGCAGCACAGCAGGGCGACAAAACCGCCGGCAGAGCGCTTTCGCTCGCCGACTCCTTTGACCGCGCACTGACTGCCATTTTGATCGGAAACAATCTGGTCAATATCATTTCCGCCTCGCTCGGCACGATTTTCTTTACCCGGATGTTCGGCGCGGGCGGTGTCGGCATCTCCTCGCTGGCCATGACCGTGCTGGTGCTGATTTTCGGAGAGATCCTGCCGAAGTCCTATGCCAAGGCACACGCCGAGCGCCTGACGCGCATCTTTGCCGCGCCGCTCTCCGGGCTGATCTGGCTGCTGACGCCGCTGATTTTCCTGTTTCAGCGTCTGGCGAAGCTCGTGAGCGTCAAGGAGGAGGAGCCGTCCGTCACTGAGGATGAGCTGAAGGTCATCGTCGAGCAGATCGAGGAGGAGGGCGTGCTGGAGGAGCAGGAGAGCGATCTTGTGCGCTCCGCGCTGGAATTTGACGAAATCTCCGTGACCGAGGTGCTGGTGCCGCGTGTCAATGTCACCGCGATCGATCAGCACGAGAGCATCGAAGCGGTCAAGCAGCTTTTTCTGTCGGAGCGGTACTCGCGCCTGCCGGTTTATGACGGCACGGTCGATGACATCATCGGGTTCATCACAGAGAAGGACTTTTTCTCGCTGCTGGAAAGCGGCGGCGATTCCATTCAGCCGATTCTGAAGCAGATTCTCCGTCTGCCCGAATTTGCGCGCATCAGCGAGGCCATGAAGCAGATGCAGCGCTCCAAGTCGCATATCGCGGTCGTCATGGACCAGCACGGCGGCACGAAGGGCATTGTCACGCTGGAGGACATCATTGAGGAGCTGGTCGGCGAGATCTACGACGAGGCGGACGAGGTCGTCCCGATGCTGACGAAGGACAGCGCGGACACCTGGACGGTGTCGGGTGAGTACAGCATCGCGGATCTCTGCGACGCGCTGGAGCTGCCTGAAAGCCGCATCGAGACGGAATGTACCTCAGTCGGCGGCTGGCTGACCGAGCTGGCAGGGCATATCCCGGCGGTCGGCGAGACGGTTTCGGGCGACTGGTTCACGATGACCGTCACGCAGATGCAGGAGCAGCGCGTACAGCAACTCCGGCTGACGCTGCTGCCGGAGCCGGACCGCGGCGGGGAGACGGACTGAGCCGTCTGCGGCAAAACAAAATGCGGTGCGGAGGCAAAAAATGAAACACGATGCAATCAATGCGCTCAGCGGCGCGAATATGGATATTGATCTGGTAAGCGAAAATGTGGGCTGGAATCAGGCCGGCTGTCCGTGGAATGAAGCGGAACAGACAAGGGAGCATAAATGTGCGGTAAAAAGCACTTCGATCTGCAAATACTTTTGCGGAATCAAATATCTGGACAGCGTGCTTTGCAGTTATCCGTATGAAAGCAAAGATGTGCTGACAGACGATGCGGCAGAATGAAATCATCAGCAGATGCTTGACAGATCATCTGAAAACATGGTATGATAACAGCAGAGAAACCCGGACAGCCACAGAAGCAAAAAAGGAGGGGTTGCGGCAGTGGCATCTGCAAGAAATATGGTAATCGCCGGCGATCTGACCGGCTGCCGCGTCTTTCGTATGTCCGCGTCACTGGCATACATTTCGGGGACGATGAAAAAGGCCGAAGATGTGTTCCTGACCGCGGAGACAGTTTCGCGCTGCGAGCTGATGACGGAGGATCTGATCCGCTCTGGCAATTCCCTGCTGCTGACCGGCGCACTGGATCCCGGTCTGCTGCGGAATCTGCGGCTGCACGCCACGCAGGCCGCACAGAAAAAGGGCATCTATACGCTGGCCGTGAAGCTGGAGGACGGAAGACGCTGTCTCATGGAAATTGACGAAAAAATCTATGCCGCAATTCTGCGCCGCACGGGCACTGCCCCGTGAGTGCCGTCTGACGGGAGGAGCCTATGCCTTCGATTCCGGGACTGGAAGGAACCTTTGATACGGCAGCCGCAGCGTATGAGAAATACCGGCCGGGGTATCCCGATGCGCTGTACCGCATGATTCTCGGCTACTGTCCGCTGGACGGGACCTCGCAGGCGGCGGAAATCGGCATCGGTACCGGGCAGGCGACGCTGCCCTTTCTGCAAACCGGATGCAGCGTGCTGGCCGTTGAGCGCGGCGCGGCGATGTCTGCGATCTGCCGGCAGAAATTTGCGGCGTACCGCAGCTTTTCGGTCGTGACGGATTCGTTTGAAACGGCACCGCTCCCGCAGGAGACCTTTGATCTGGTTTATTCCGCGACGGCCTTTCACTGGATTCCGGAACAGACCGGCTATCCGAAGGTGTTTTCCGTACTAAAGCACGGCGGGGCGTTTGCGCGGTTTCAGAATCACCCGTTCCCCGGCAGGGAGCATCCGCAGCTTACCGCGGCGCTTGACCGGCTCTATGCCGCGTACTACGACCGGTTTTACGGCAGACAGCGGACGGCGCCGGCGGAATTCACCGAACAGCAGGCCGCAGAGCGTGCGGCGTGTGCTGCCCGTTACGGCTTTACTGATATCCGGTATGCGCTGTTTCACCGGACGAGGACACTTTCAGCCGCCGATTACTGTGCGCTGCTCGGCACCTATTCCGACCATATCGCAATGCCGGAGCCGCTCCGGACGGAGTTTTTCGGGGAGATCGGGCAGGCAATCCTTGCGCACGGCGGCACCCTGACCTTGCATGACACAATCGACCTGCAGCTTGCCAGAAAGCCGTAAAAAGAAAACGGAAAGCCCCGAAGCGGAAAAGCTTCGGGGCTGTTTGTCTGACAAGAGAAAAGGCTCAGGCGTCGAAGTCCACGACGACAGGAGACGGCTCTGCTTCCAGAGCGCGCTCGATCGAGGCGTAGACGCCGTACAGGTCGCGCACACAGGATTCGAGCATCCGGCAGATATGCGCGTCGAGCTGCAAAACCTCACGCAGATCGTTGAGTGTCCGGCGCTCGGTGATATCCTCAAAGCCGTCGCAGATTGCAAAGCTGAACAGCTCCATGTAGACCTTGCGCTTGCCGGATTCGTTGAGCTGTGCGAGGGTATCGCGTGCGGCAGCCGTCGCGGCCGCATCGTAGGTGAAGGCCGGCTGGCCGAGTGCGGTCTTGTATTCATTCAGCAGGGCGTCCTCTTCGGGTGTCACGACGCCGTCGTCTTCGATCATTTCGGAGGCGAGCGTCAGAAACGCTTCTGCCTCAATGGGATTTAACTGATGTAAGAACATAATGATTCCCCTTTCACGGAAGTAGCCGCCGGCAGATTTCCGGTGCTGTAATCAGTATACCACAATCGACAGGAAAAAGCAAGCGCTTTTCACGGTCGCGGCATATCTTTCAAAGTTCTACGGAGCGTGGATTGACAAAACCGCCGCGTTCGGGTATGATAAAGACAACGGATGCTTCCGGCGCGGCAGCCGGAATTATATTCAGAGGTGATGATATGGATCAGATCCGAACAGGTGCGCTGATCCGGCGGTTCCGGACGGCAAAAAGGCTCACGCAGAAGCAGCTGGCCGAGCGGCTTCATGTCAGCGCGAAGGCGGTATCCAAGTGGGAGTGCGGAAACGGCAGCCCGGATATCTCGCTGCTCCCCGGTCTGGCCGAGGCGCTCGGCACGGAGATCCGCGTGCTGCTCGCGGGAGAAATCGAACAGAATGAGAGGGAGAAAGGCGATATGAAAAAGCTGAGGTTTTATGTTTGCAAAGCCTGCGGCAATCTGATCACGGCATCGGGCGATGCGGCAGTGACCTGCTGCGGGAGCCGGCTTCCGGCCGCAGAGCCGCGGCAGGCGGCGGAGCAGGAGCGGCTGCGTGTCGAGGAGATCGACGGGGAATGGTATGTCTCCTCCGGTCATCCGATGACGAAGGAGCATTATGTTTCCTTTGCCGCGTATGTCGGCGACAGCACGGCGATGATTTTCCGGCAGTATCCGGAGTGGAATTTGCAGTTTACGATGCCGCTGTACCGGACGGGCCGGCTGCTCTGGTACTGCACGAAATGCGGGCTTTTGTATCAGGATCTGGGCTGAATCTCCGGCGGCCGGAATTAATGTGTTTCGCCGGGCGTTTTGCGCGGAGCCCGCGCCTCCTGCTCATATTCGGCAATGGCGCGGAGAAAGGCATCGCCGTATTTTTCCAGCTTATACTTTCCGATGCCGGGGACAGCGAGCATTTCCTCGCTGTTCCGCGGACGGTGTGCGCAGAGCGCCCGCAGGGTTGCATCGGAGAAAATGACATAGGCGGGCTTGTACTCCCTTGCGGCAAAGCGTTCCCGCAGTCTGCGCAGACGCTGAAAGAGGTCTTCGTCCACGGCGAATTCCGGCATTTCGGCAAGCTTTCTTTCCCGGGCGGCCTCTGTGAGCGTCCGGCGCGGCAGTGACATCATCACCTGCTCCGCGCCGCGCAGAACGGGGGCCGCCTTTGCTGTCAGCGCGAGACTGGAATACTCCGCCGTGTTGACCGAGAGATACCCCCGCGAGATCAGGATGCCGACCATCTGCTCCAGCTGCTTCTGCGGCAGATCGCCGAGCAGCCCGTAGGTGGAAACGGTGCTGAGATTCAGCGCGGCAATCTGCTTGGAGTCCTTTCCGCGCAGCACATCGCAGAGCAGTCTGGTGCCGCAGTTCAGCCCGCGCTGTGCAATCCGGTAGACGCAGGAGAGAATCTTCTGCGCGGCCACCGTTGCGTCGATTACATCCGTGTCGGCGAGACAGCTGCTGCAGTTCCCGCAGTGTGTCGGGGCACTTTCGCCGAAGTACCGCAGGATCTCATGCCGCAGACAGTCCGTCAGGCTGCAGTACCGCACCATTGCGGAGAGCCGTTCGTAGTCCTTCTGCTTCACGGTCCTGCGCTGCTCCTCGGTCAGACGGTCGTTGCCGCTGTCGCTCTCGATCAGAAACTGATTTGTGCGGATGTCCTGCGGCGAATAGAGCAGCACGCATTCCGCGGGCGAACCGTCCCGGCCGGCGCGTCCCGCCTCTTGATAATACGCCTCCATGCTTTTCGGCATATTATAGTGAATGACAAAGCTGACATTCGATTTGTCGATGCCCATGCCGAAAGCGTTGGTCGCCACCATGATCTGTACGCTGTCCCGCAGAAAGGCGTCCTGATTCTGCGAGCGCTCGGCGGGTGTCAGTCCGGCGTGATAGCGCGCCGCAGAGAATCCGTCCGCGTTGAGCTTGGAGCAGACCTCGTCGGTCGCCCTGCGGGAAATGCAGTAGACGATGCCGCTTTTCCCCTTCATGCGCCGCAGATGCGAGAGCAGCGCATCATACCGCTTCTGCGGGCGCTCGACGATCCAGCGCAGATTTTTCCGGTCAAAGCCCGTGACGAGCTCCAGCGGTTCGCGGAGGCCGAGCAGCCGCTTGATGTCGGCGCGGACATCCGCCGTTGCCGTCGCCGTGAAGGCCGCAACGACCGGACGGCGCGGCAGCCGCTCCAGAAATTCGACAATGGTCAGATAGCCCGGCCGGAAATCCTGTCCCCACTGTGAGAGACAGTGTGCTTCATCGACGGCGACCATGCCGATTGCAACGGATTCGGTCAGTGCGAGGAACGAGTCTGTCAGCAGCCGCTCCGGTGCGGCGTAGAGCAGCCGGATGTCACCGGCGCGCACTTTGTCCAGTACGGCAAAATACGCCTGCTGCTCCAGATTGCTGTGCAGGCAGGCCGCCGGAACTCCCGCCTCCTGTAAGGCGGCGACCTGATCCTCCATCAGGGAGATCAGCGGCGAAATGACGACCGTGATGCCGGTCAGCAGCATCGCCGGCACCTGATAGCAAACGGATTTGCCGGCGCCGGTCGGCATGATGCCGAGGACATCGCCGCCGGATAAAATGTGCCGGATCAGCGCTTCCTGCCCCTCGCGGAAGCGGCTGTATCCGAAATAGTCCTGTAAAACTGTCTGCGGATTCATGCGGGAGAGAATTCCTTCTTTCTGTATCCGTCCGGTGCGCCGGACAAAATCAAATCGTCTGCGGAGAAATCTGCCGCAGACGATTTGGTGATTTCGGGATCGTAATTATGGGTTCAGCAGAGCGGTCCAGCCGGATTCGGCGTCGTCCCAGAAGTGCAGGACGGTCGTTTCCGTGAAGAAGCTGAGAATCAGGGTGGCGTCATATGCGGTGACCTGACCGTCACCGTCCGCATCGGCGCGGTGGAGCGTCTCTGCGTCATACTCATCGTCAAAGCCGATGATGAACTGCGAGTAGTACACCAGCGCAAGCTGCGCATCATAGGCGTCCACGCTGCCGTCTCCGTCAAAATCGCCGAGTGTTTCCGGCGTGACGGAATCGGATGTCACGCGCACCTGCCAGACGGCGTCCTCTGTTTTCGCCGTGATGACGGCGGTGCCGGCCGCGGTGCCGGGCGTGATGCTGCCTGTTTCATCGACGGCGGCGATTTCCGGATCACTGCTTGTCCAGCTGACGATTTTCCCTTCCGGTACGGAGAGCGGGACGGCGTCGAGGAAGTGGTGCAGGGAGATATCCGGGAGCGCACGGACCGGAGCGGCTGTTTCGCTGACGGCCGCGGTGGTTTCGGGTTCACTGACGGCGGTCTGCGCGGTCGTGACAGTGGTCTGCGGAAGCGAGACCGCTGTTTCGCTGACCGTTGTCTCAAAGACGGGTTCCGCCGGTGCAGGCGCCGTCTCGGCGGTGGTCACGGTGGTTTCTTCCGGTACGGCTTCCGCCGTCGTCGTCAGGAAGCCGCCCTGCCCCTCCGGATCGCCCTGCGCGCCGCCGCTCATGATCGAGGGCTCCCATTCCTCAAACGGGAAGTCACCGAACACCAGACCGAAGTTGTCGCGGTAATACGCCGCGGTCGGCTGGATGACCTGCCCGATGAATCTGTTTTTGCGTTCGAGGTAGATGCGGTTGAACTGCTCATAGGTCAGCTCGACATCGCGGATCAGCCCCAGGCTGTTTGCGTTTGCCTCCAGAATCCGGACCTTGTTCCGGTTATATCCGAGCAGAATCATGGAGTGACCGGCGCTGCTGTTGTAGCTGCCGTCATAGTTTGCCGTCGTGCGCATATACGCGCCCGGCATGACGGCGTGGTCGGTGAGATAGGACGGCGTGAGCGCAGGCGCATATCCGGCTGCCTGTTCGCTGTGCTGATAGACGGTCGTCTCGTCCGGACCGTGCAGCGGCAGCTCGTCAAAGAGCTTGCCGTAGGCGGCCTGGGCATAGATATAGCACTGCTTGCCGTTGGTAGAGGCGCCGCTCTTTGTGAAGGTGTAATATTTGGCGCTTCTGTCGATTGCACCCTCAACGGCGAGCCCCTCGGCCGGAGCACTGTTTTTGTCATTGGTGAGATAGAGGCTGCAGGCGCCGCTTTCGATTTCGGCAATCATGGCAGCCAGCTGTTCGGACGCAGTAAAACTGACGATCCGGCAGGGTGCCTCGGCCGCCTCGGCGGCAGGCGTTTCCGCTGCCGTGCATCCGCAGGAGAAGGCCGGCAGAGCGGCCGTCACCGTACAGACGGCTGAAATCAGCATCGCAGCGAGTTTTCGTGTCGTTTTGCGCATGGTCGGGATACCTTCGCTTTCCTCAGAATCTGTGTGTCTTGAGCGCTGCTGGAACATCCCTATCGTTTTCCCCATCCGGTTTTATGCAAGTCTCTTATTTGGTCGCAATGTTTGATCTGTTAAGCATCAACTCTCTGTATCATTGCAGGCTTACCGCCGCAGAAGCAGCGGAAAATCTTTCTTGTTCCTTGTTCAGTATAGCATAATTCTCCTGCAATGTCAAGGGCTTTTGTAACATTTGTGTAATGAATTGTATCCGTTTTGTATTCGATTGTCTCATTTTTCTACAGAATCTTCGTTGATTTTCGGTTCCGTTTTCGTGAAATCGGCGGTTCTATACTAGATGTAGACGAAAAATGCGGGGCGGGGGCATGATCTTGTGACGGCGGATTTCGGAAAGTCGGCAAAATAGTCCCATGCGCTGCCGGCCGCCCCGAAAATCAGACAAATCCGGCCCGATGCCCAAAAATCAGACAGCCCGCAGGCAGTGTCCGTTGCAAAACCGTGCCGGCGGATGTATCATAATACCGTAAGCTGAAAACCTCCTCAAACCGGAAAGGGATGAATGATATGAAAACAGTGCGTTCCGTCCTGCCGATGCAGACAGCCAAGACCGGATATATCGTCCTCTCGCTGCTGCTCTGTCTGGCCGGGTTTTTCCTGATCGGGCGCCCCGATATCAGCACGGCGGTCATCGGCAGCTTTGCCGGCGTTCTGCTGATCGTCTTCGGCATTTTCAAGCTGATCGGCTATTTCTCCAGAGACCTCTACCGGCTGGCCTTTCAGTTTGATCTGGCCTTCGGCATCCTGATGCTGGTGCTCGGTGCCGTCATTCTGACAAAGCCGGAGCATCTGCTGTATTTCCTCTGCACCGTCACCGGCCTTTATGTCACGGCAGACGGCCTCATGAAGCTGCAGACCGCCTGCGATGCGCACCGCTTCGGGATCGGGAGCTGGTGGGCGATTCTCGCCGCCGCCGTCCTGACCTGCATTCTCGGTGCTGCGCTGCTGGTGCGGCCGGACCGGAGCACGGAGCTGCTCGTGCGGCTTTTCGGCGCGGCGGTGCTCGCAGAGGGACTGCTCAATCTGCTGACCGTGCTGATGACCGTCAAGATCATCCGTCATCAGCGGCCGGAGATTATTGACATTGATATGACGGAGGGCGGAAAACGATGAAAAAATTCGGAGCATGGATTGCAAAGTACCGCGTGCTTGTGCTGATTACCGGGATCCTGCTGCTGATTCCTTCGGTGTTCGGATATCTGCACACCCGCGTCAATTACGATATCCTCTCCTATCTGCCGAAGGACATCAACACAATGGCCGGACAGGAGATCCTCAAAGAGGAATTCGGAAAGGGCGCCTTCTCCTTCGTCGTGACCGAGGGCATGAGCGAAAAGGATGTCCGGAAAACGGCGGACCGCATCGCGGACATCGACCATGTGGCCGATGTGGTCTGCTACGAAACGCTGACCGACCTCAGAATCCCGAAGGAGATCCTGCCGCAGAAGATTTACGATGTATTCAACCGGGACAACACCACACTGATGGCAGTGTTCTTTGACGATACGACCTCTGCGGACGGCACGCTCGCCGCGATCGACGAAATGCGCCGCGTGACTTCAAAGCAGTGCTTCATCAGCGGAATGTCCGCGGTCACGGCCGACATGAAGCATCTGACCGAACAGGAAACGATGATCTACGCGGTCATCGCCGTGATTCTGACCGGTATCGTGCTGATGCTGACAATGGACTCGTTCCTGATTCCGCTGTTTTTCATGCTGAGCATCGGCTTTGCGGTGGTCTGGAACCTCGGAACGAATGCCTTTCTCGGAGAGATTTCGTTTGTCACGCAGGCGCTTGCGATGGTGCTGCAGCTCGGCGTGACGATGGACTACTCCATTTTCCTCTGGCACAGCTACAAGGAGCAGCAGCAGAGCTTCCCGGATGACCGCGTGCAGGCAATGGCGCACGCGATCTCCCTGACGGTCGGCTCGGTGGTGAGCAGCTCGCTGACGACAGTGGCCGGCTTCCTTGCGATGTGCTTCATGAGCTTCACGCTCGGTCTGGACCTCGGCATCGTCATGGCAAAGGGCGTAGTCTGCGGCGTGATCGCCTGCGTGACCGTCCTGCCGGCGATGATTCTGATTTTTGACAGAGCGATTGCAAAGACCTCGCACAGGGATCTGCTCCCGAAATTCACAAGGCTGTCGGAGGGCATCACAAGACATCCGTTCGTCTTTCTGACGGCAGCGGTCGTGCTGCTGATTCCGGCTTTGTTCGGGTACCGGAATTACGGTGTCTATTATAATCTCGACAGCACGCTGCCCCCGCAGCTCGCCAGTGTGACTGCCAATGCAAAGCTCTCGGAGGAGTACGGCATGAACAGCACGCATCTGCTGCTGGCGGATGCAGACATGGACGCGAAAACCGCTTCCGGCATGATGCTCGAGATGCAGGCGGTGGACGGCGTGCAGTTCACGCTCGGCTTCAATTCGCTGGTCGGCCCTGCCGTTCCGGAGGAGGTCGTCCCGGAAAAGCTCCGCAGCGTCCTGAAAAGCGACGACAGACAGCTCATCCTGATCGGCTCGGAATACAAGGTCGCGTCCGATGAGGTCAACGCGCAGATTGCGGCGCTGAATGAAATCGCGGCAAAATATGACAGCAACAGCCTGCTGATCGGCGAAGCGCCGGCGACCAAAGACCTCATCGACATCACGGACCGGGATTTCAAGATCGTCAGCATTCTGTCCATCGCGGCGATCTTCCTGATTATCGCGCTGAATTTCCGGTCTCTGACACTGCCGGTGGTTCTGGTCTCCGTCATCGAGCTGGCCATTATGATCAATCTCGGTCTCGCGTATTACACCGGCACGAAGCTGCCGTTTATCGCATCGGTCGTCATCGGCACGATCCAGCTCGGCGCGACCGTCGATTACGCGATTCTGATGACGACGCGATACCGTGCGGAGCGTTCCGCCGGCCGGGAGAAAAAAGAGGCGGTCGGCATCGCGCTGAAAACCTCGGTGCAGTCCGTCATCACCTCGGCGCTCGGCTTCTTCGCAGCGACGGTCGGCGTCGGCCTGTATTCCGACATCGGTATGATTTCCTCACTGTGTATGCTGCTGGCGCGGGGCGCCCTGATTTCCATGGCAGTCGTGATTACCGTGCTGCCGTCGATGTTTCTGCTGCTGGACCGTGTGATCTGCAAAACAAGTGCGGGCTTTCTGCCGGAGACGGCGGAGCACAGGCGCCGCAGAATCTTTGCACATTCACATTGACTGTATGATGAGATAGGAGTGTTCATGATGACAAAATACAGAAAACTGATTGCCGGGATGCTCGCCGTTCTGATTTCCGCCGGCGCGACCGGAATGCTTGCGTATGCAAAAACCGCCGATGAACAGTGTGCGGAACCCGCTGCGACTGTCTCCGCAGAGACACCGGCGGACGGCTCTGCACCCGCTCCGCGCCGCCCTGCCGCCGGAAAGGCCGGCAAGGAGGAAACCGTCTATGTCATGTGCGGCCCGGATGCCTCCGTGAAGAAGGTTCTGGTCAGCGACTGGCTGAAGAACACTGGCGCGCTCGATGTCCTGAACGATGTCTCCTCTCTGACCGGCATCGTCAATGTCAAGGGTGACGAGAGCTTCCGGCAGTCCGGCGATGCAGTGGAATGGTCCGCCGGCGGTGACGACATCTATTATCAGGGCGAGAGCGAACGGGAGCTGCCGGTCGCGGTCCGCGTCACCTATTTCCTCGACGGCAAAGAGATCTCTGCCGGGGAGCTCAAGGGCAAAAGCGGTCATGTCACGATCCGCTGGGACTACGAAAACCGCAGCAAAACGACCAAAGAGGTCTGCGGCGAGCAGCGCACGGTCTATGTGCCGTTCATGGCAGCGAGCGCCGCAGTGCTCGACAGCGACAGATTCCTCAATGTCGAGGTCACAAACGGCCGTCTTGTCTCTGACGGCAGCCGCCTGATCGCGGTCGGCGCGGCCTTCCCCGGCCTGAACGACAGCCTCGGTCTGAGCGAGATCAGGGAGCTTTCCGGAAAGCTGCCGGAACACTTTGAAATTTCGGCGGATGTCACCGACTTCTCGATGAACACCTCTGTGACGGTCGTGTCGAACGAAATTTTCAGCGAGATGAATTTTGACAGTACTGCGTCGCTTGACGAGCTGACGGAGAAAATCTCCGAGCTGAGCAGCGGTGCAAAGCAGCTCTGCGACGGCACGGCGGCGCTGTATGACGGCCTCAGCCGCCTGTCTGACGGCGGTGACAGCCTCAATGACGGCATCGCGCAGCTCTGTGACGGTGCATTTTCGCTGAAGAACGGCACCGAAACACTCCGCGATCGGACGGGCGCGCTCACGGACGGTGCAGAGCAGCTCCGTGACGGCAGTGCAAAGGTCGCAGCCGGCGCGAAGTCCGCAAAGGACGGCTCTGCTGCGCTGCTCGGCGGCTGTCAGCAGGTTTCGGGCGGTGCGGAGCAGCTCACCGACGGTCTTGCCGCTGCAAAGGACGGCGCAGAAACCCTCAAAAACGGCATTGACGCCGCAAAGGACGGTTCCGGGCAGCTCTCTGCCGGCATTTCGGAGATCAATGAGAACACCGGCGCACTGACAGCGGGCACCGAGCAGCTTAAAACCGGCCTGACCGAGCTCGGTACAGGCAGCAGGCAGGTTTCGGACGGCGCCGCGGCACTGTCCGGAAGCATCGGCAAATTCTCCGCAGGTGCCGAAACGGTCAGCGGTGCAGCCGCGCAGCTTTCCGCCGGCATCACCGATGCAAAAGCCGGTTCGGACGCGCTCTCCGCGGGTGTAGCGGCAGCGAAATCCGGTGCAGAGTCGCTTTCGGCGGGTTCCGCACAGCTCACAGAGGGTGCGGCGGCGCTCTCCGGCGGTCTGCAAACGGCAGGCGGCTCGCTGGATGCCACGATTGCCGCAAACGAGCAGGCGCTCGCGGCATTGCAGTCACTTTATGCGGAAACGCCCTCTGCGGAGCTGGCGGCCGCAGTCGGCACCCTGCAGCAGACGGTTGCCGCACAGCAGCAGATTTCCGCATCCATGAAGGCGGACGGCGCGCTCGGTGCGGGCGCGGCAGCCGTTCAGAGCGGAGCCGCACAGCTTACCGGCGGTCTGGAGCAGCTCAGCGGCGGTCTTACCGATGCGGTGAACGGCGCGTCCTCGCTCTCCGGCGGTCTGGCAGCTCTGCAACAGGGCGGCGCGGCACTGGCAGACGGTACGGTTCAGCTTGCAGACTCCTCAAAGCAGCTTGCACAGGGCGCAAACAGTCTCTCGCAGGGGGCTTCGGCACTCGATCAGGGTGTTCAGCGCTTTTCTGCGGGCGGAACGGCACTGTTCGGCGGCCTTGACCGGCTGACCGACGGCCTCAAAAAGCTGTTTAGCGGAGCGGCTCAGCTCGACAGCGGTCTTTCCGCACTGTCCGGCGGCGCAGCAGAGCTCGGAACCGGTCTCTGCAGTCTGTATGACGGTTCTGCGGCACTGCGCGGCGGCATCACAAAGCTGTACGACGGCACGGTGACGCTGGATGCCGGTCTGCTGACGCTCTCGGACGGCAGCGCAGCGCTTGCGGCAGGTGCCGAAACACTCAGCGGCGCAAGCGGTCAGTTCCGTGACGGCACGGCGCAGCTCGCGGACGGTGCCGGTGCGCTGTACCGCGGTCTTACGGATCTGCGCAGCGGCGGCAGGACGCTGACAGACGGCATCGCAAGGCTGTGCGGCGGCGCAGAGAAGCTGAACAGCGGAATGCAGCGGCTGAATGAATCGGGCATTCAGAAGATCACGGACGCAGCGGACATCACGCTGCCGAAGCTGATTGCGAGATGCAAGGCCGTGCAGGAGGCTGCCGCAGATTACAACAGCTTTTCTGGCATCTCCGGTGAAATGGAGGGCAAGGTGCGCTTCATTTACACGATGGACGGCACGGAATAAGCGGCGCTGCCGTTCTGAAAAAAGCATTGCCTGACACGGAATACGGAACCCCATACAGAATTTTTGCCCCTGAGTGTTTCAAAGCACTCAGGGGCATTGCGTTTGTTTTAAGCTGCAAAGCGAAATCAGTATTGGTCATTTGGCTTCGTACCGGTACCCGTCCGGGATTCGGAGATATGCCCGGATATGTCCGTCGAGAGGGCGTTCCGTAATTTGGGAGATGTTGTTCACATTTTTCCATATATGCCTCACCGACTCCGGAGCTTGCACTTTGCCCTGCTTTGTGATTCTTCCCTGCGCATCAAACCCGATGCATCATGGGATTTGCAGGAACACAGAAAGCGCACCTCCCTCCAAACGGAAGAAGGCGCGCTTTCTATGAAATCCCCCCCTGCAGATCAGGAACAAGGTCATGTGCGTCAGCTTGCATCCTCAAACATCTCGCCGTCCACGATGCGGACGGTTCGCTGCGCCCATTTTGCGACATTGAGGTCATGCGTAATCATCACAATGGTATTGCCCATTTCATGCAGTTTCGTGAACAGTCTGAGAACCTCCGTGCCGCTGCTCTGGTCGAGCGCGCCGGTCGGCTCGTCGGCAAGGAGCAGCGTTGGCTTGCTGCAAAGTGCTCTTGCGATTGCAACTCTCTGCCGCTGACCGCCGGACAGCTCCGACGGCTTATGCCGCAGACGGTCGGACAGCCCCAGCATGGAGATAACCTCCCCGCAATCTTTTTCCGCGGTTTTGCGGTCCGCCCCGCGCATCAGCAACGGCATGATGATATTCTGCATGACGGTATAGGTCGGAATCAGGTGATAATTCTGGAAAATAAAGCCGATCTCGTGATTCCGGAGCCTGACAAGCTCCTTTTCCCCGGTCTCATGCACGGGAATGCCGCTTAACAGATAGGAGCCGCTGTCCAGCGTATCCATGCAGCCGATCAGGTTCATCAGCGTGGATTTGCCGGAGCCGGACGGGCCGAGAATCGCCGTAAACTCGCCCTTTTTCACCGTGAAATCAATATTTTTCAGAACCCGCAGCGTTTCCGTGCCCATTGTATAGCTTTTGCAGACCTGCTTCATGGAAATGATCGTATCGTTTGCCATATCCTCACGCCTCCATGATCTGCACGGATGTGACAACGGTCTGCCCGTCGCTGTCCGTTTCGATGCTGCACTTGATGTAATCGCTCGGTTTCAGCGCTTCAAAGTCCGTTTCGACACCTGCTGCCGTCGTGACGGATGTCCCGACCGGAATGCGCAGTTCTTCCTGCTCGCCGGTCAGGGTATATTTGCTGCTGCCCGATCTGCGTTTGCTGAATTCGGACGCATCAAAGCCCTCCGGCATTTCACCGCCGAACTGCGACGGATCAAAGCCTTCCGGCATTTCACCGTTTTCGGGGCGCTGGCGCTTTTTTTCGCTGCCGGAATCCTCCGAATCTCCGCTGCCGGAGCGGGAGGAGCCGCCCGGCATCTTTCCGCCGAACTGCGACGGATCAAAGCCTTCGGGCATTTCACCGTTTTCGGGGCGCTGACGCTTTTTTTCGCTGCTGGAATCCTCCGAATCTCCGCCGCCGGAGCGGGAGGAGCCGCCCGGCATCTTTCCGCCGAACTGCGACGGATCAAAGCCTTCGGGCATTTCGCCGTTTTCGGGGCGCTGACGCTTTGTTTTTTCGCTGCCGGAATCCTCTGCCGTTTTTTCTTTTCCGGCGTCTCCGGACTCTGCATTTTCGTGATAATCCGCCAGCAGCAGCACAATGTCATTTCCGCTGACCGAGTCGATCTGTCCGTAGATATAATCCGCATCGGCTGCCTTTGCGCTGCCGCAGCCGGACAGCGAGGCGAGCAGCACGCCGGAAAGCGCAAGCAATATGAGCTTTTTCATAACCGTCCTCCTTTTATTCCGCCGCAAGTGCCTCAACGGGCACGAGTCTCGACGCCTTCCACGCCGGATAGAATCCGAATACCGTGCCGGTCACAAGGGAAAAGCCGAGTGCGAGCAGTGCGCCCGCCGCAGACAGTTCCGTGCGGATGCTGAATCCGGACAGCACCGGATTGACCGCAAAGCTGACCAGCACGCCGATTACACCGCCGATCAGGCTGATGCAGCACGCTTCCAGCAGAAATTCCAGCAGAATGACGCCGCGGGAGCCGCCGATTGCTTTGAGAATGCCGATTTCCTTTGTACGGTCCTTGACCGATACAAACAGCACATTCATAATGCCGATGCCGCCGATGACGAACACGATCGAAGCCATTGCAATGAGCATCAGCGTCAGGGTTTCGTTGGATTTGTTGGCAGCTTCCATTTTGCTGCCTGCATCGGAAATCGTAAATTCCGCATTCGGATAGCTTGCCGCGAGTGTGGTTTTCACATTTTCAATTACTGTGCTGATGTTGTTGACATCCGCCGCGATCACGGTAATGGTCGGGCTGATGTCGCTGCCGGTCAGATACTTGATGCCGGTCGCATACGGGATGAAAAGTGCCTCGTCCGCGCTGATGCCGGATTCGACAGTCCCCTGCTCGGCCAGCACGCCGCCGACCGTATACGGGCGGTCGTCAATATAAACGATGCTGTCGTAGGCATCGGCCGCAGAGCCGAAAATCTGCTTTGCGGCAGTGTATCCGAGGACGCAGATCTTATTTTGTTCTCATTGTCCGCATCGGACAGATAATCGCCGAACATCAGCGTCAGATTGCTGAGCGACGCATAATCAGAGAGCGTTCCGGCGACCGTATAGCTTTCGGTCTCCTCGATATTGCCGCCGTAGATATCCTGCTTTGTCGTGTAGGAGATCGTCGCCTCGCTCAGTCCCGGCACAGACGCGGTAATCTCGTCCATGTCATCGGTCGAGAGCGTGATGCGCTCCGTGTTTTTCGTATCGCCGCCGCCGAACATACCGCCGAAGATGCTGCCGAAGCCGGAGAAGAATCCGCCGCCCCTGCTGCCGGAAGCAGTATCCGGCTTTCCGCCGGAGCTGCTGTCCGGTCTGTTCCCCGAACCGCCGGAAAAGCTCGGCATATTACCGCCGAAGCCCGCAAAGCTGCTCATGTCCGGACGCTCGCCGCTGCCGCCGGGGGACGGTGCGCTGCCCGGACTGAATGACACTCCGGATGCGCCCTGCGCCTGCTCATAGCTGATGTCAATGGCTCCTGCATTGAGATTCCGGAACTGCTCTGCGACCTCCGCCTTGCCGCCTTTTCCGACTGCAATCACAAGGACGATCGTGGCCGCTCCGACAATGATGCCGATAGAAGTCAGCAGCACCTTGAATTTGTTTTGAATCAGATTCAGCCGGACCAGATTCAGAATTTCCGAAAAGCGCATATCAGCTCACCTTCCCTTTGATGAGCAGCGTGTCGCCCTCGGAAACGCCCTCGATCTGCGCGATGCTGCCGTTTGAGAAGCCGACCTTCACGGAGACCTGTTCCTCGCTGCCGTCCGTCTGTTTCCGGATGACATAGCTGTCCTTGCCTTTTGTCGTAATCGCCTTGGTTGAGACATACAGCACATCCTGCATCTGCTTTGTGACAAAGGTCACATTCGCGGTCATGCCGGAGAGCAGCGTTTCGGGAAATGTCGTGACAACGACCGTGACCGGGTAGCTGACCGTGGACGATCTGCCGCCGGATGAGGACGAGCCGATCTCCGAAACATAGCCTCCGAACACCTCACCCGGATAAGAAAGAAAGCTGATCTCGACCGCATCCTCAAGCTGCACCGCCGCAATGTCGTCCTCCATGACATTCACGGTCACGGTGATGCTTTCCGCATGATGCCGGAAATGAACGGGCTGGATGTGCTGCGGCAGCTTCGCAGCAGGGGCATCAACACGCCGGCAATGTTCCTGTCGGCCAGAACAGAGGTCTATCAGCGTGTGGAGGGGCTGGACGCCGGCGCGGACGATTATCTTGCAAAGC